>CAUQZY010000025.1:0-21057 GCA_963522395.1 uncultured Streptococcus sp. | reverse complement strand
TCGGGGATTACTTCCGTGACGAAGCGATTACTTGGGCTTATGAGCTTTTGACAAGTCCTGAATGGTTTGATTTCCCAGCTGAAAAACTTTACATGACCTACTATCCAGAAGATAAAGATTCATACAACCGCTGGCTTGAAGTGGGAGTGGATCCAAGTCACTTGATTCCAATTGAGGACAACTTCTGGGAAATCGGTGCGGGACCGTCTGGACCAGACACAGAGATTTTCTTTGACCGTGGGGAAGCCTTTGACCCAGAAAATATCGGTATTCGTCTGCTTGCAGAAGATATTGAAAACGACCGCTATATCGAAATCTGGAACATCGTTTTGTCACAATTTAACGCAGACCCTGCTGTTCCACGTAGCGAGTACAAGGAATTGCCACACAAGAACATTGATACGGGCGCAGGTTTGGAGCGTTTGGTTGCAGTTATCCAAGGGGCTAAGACTAACTTTGAAACTGACCTCTTCATGCCAATCATTCGTGAAGTTGAGAAATTGTCTGGTAAGGTCTATGACCAAGATGGCGATAACATGAGCTTTAAGGTCATCGCTGACCACATCCGTTCACTTTCATTTGCCATCGGTGATGGTGCTCTTCCAGGAAATGAAGGTCGTGGTTACGTCCTTCGTCGTCTTCTCCGTCGTGCTTCTATGCATGGTCAAAAATTGGGAATCAACGAGCCTTTCCTTTACAAACTCGTTCCAACTGTTGGAAAAATCATGGAAAGCTACTACCCAGAAGTGCTTGAAAAACGTGACTTTATCGAAAAAATCGTTAAGAGCGAAGAAGAGTCATTTGCCCGTACCCTTCACTCAGGTCAACACTTTGCCCAAGGAATCGTTGCAGACTTGAAAGAAAAAGGTCAATCTGTCATCGCTGGTTCAGATGTCTTCAAACTTTATGACACTTATGGATTCCCAGTTGAATTGACTGAAGAAATCGCTGAAGAAGCTGGTATGACTGTAGACCGTGAAGGTTTTGAAGCAGCCATGAAAGAACAGCAAGAACGCGCGCGTGCGTCAGCTGTCAAGGGTGGCTCAATGGGTATGCAAAATGAAACCCTTCAAAACATCACTGTAGAAAGTGTCTTCAACTACAATGCTAGCCAATTGTCTTCTAAATTGGTGGCTATCGTAGCTGACAATGCAGAAGTAGAAGCTGTGTCAGAAGGAACTGCCTCACTTATCTTTGCGGAAACGCCATTCTATGCTGAAATGGGTGGACAGGTCGCTGACCACGGACAAATCTTGGATGAGTCAGGTAAGGTCGTGGCTACTGTCACAAATGTTCAAAAAGCACCAAACGGACAAGCCCTTCATACTGTTGAAGTCCTTGCACCGCTTACCTTGAACCAAGAATATACCTTGGCAATTGATAGCAATCGTCGTCACCGTGTTATGAAAAACCACACTGCGACTCACTTGCTTCACGCTGCCCTTCACAATATCCTTGGAAACCACGCAACACAGGCAGGATCTCTTAACGAAGTTGAATTCCTTCGCTTTGACTTTACCCACTTCCAAGCAGTTACTGCTGAAGAATTGCGTGCTATTGAACAGCAAGTCAACGAAAAAATCTGGGAAGCTCTTGAAGTGAAGACAGTTGAAACGGATATTGACACTGCTAAAGAAATGGGTGCGATGGCTCTCTTTGGTGAGAAATACGGCAAGGAAGTCCGTGTTGTTACTATCGGTGACTACTCTATCGAGCTTTGTGGTGGTACCCACGTTGGCAACACTTCTGAAATTGGCCTCTTCAAGATTGTCAAAGAAGAAGGTATCGGCTCAGGAACTCGCCGTATCTTGGCAGTGACTGGTAAGGAAGCCTTTGAAGCCTACCGTGAACAAGAAGATGCTCTTAAAGCTGTCGCAGCAACCTTGAAAGCACCTCAACTTAAAGAAGTACCTCACAAGGTAGAAGGACTTCAAGAACAACTTCGTCAATTGCAAAAAGAAAATGCTGAGTTGAAGGAAAAGGCCGCAGCTGCAGCCGCAGGCGATATCTTCAAGGATGTTAAGGAAGTCAACGGTCACCGCTACATTGCTAGTCAAGTGTCTGTATCAGATGCCGGTGCCCTTCGTACTTTTGCAGATAACTGGAAACAAAAAGACTACTCTGATCTTCTTGTCCTAGTTGCCGCTATCGGTGACAAAGTCAATGTCCTTGTAGCAAGCAAGACAAAAGACCTTCATGCAGGAAACCTTGTCAAAGAATTGGCACCAATCGTCGATGGACGTGGTGGTGGTAAACCAGACATGGCCATGGCAGGAGGAAGCAACCAAGCTAAGATCCAAGAATTGTTGGATGCAGTAGCAGGTAAATTGTAATCAAACAAAGATCTATCCATTTGGGTAGGTCTTTTTGTGAATGCAAAAAAGCCAAATCCGATTGGATCTGGCTTGGTAATCATTGGCTATTAGATTGTATTGGCTGCCCAGACACTTACCGAAGCAGCTGAGACTGGGAATTGTCCATAACCTTCCTCATCGATTGTAACTTGACCTTGGTGGTTGCCAAGTAAATCTACAAAGGTTTGGTTAGCCCATTCTTGGCCGACAAACATAGACTTGCTGTTTTCTTGGTCATTTGAAATCAAGACTGCGATTGGGGATTGATTTTCAGCACCTGAACGTACCCAACCGATACAGTTAGCGTCATCAAAGTAGTCATTTTGTTCTCCATAGGCCAAATCTTTTCGGATGGCTAGGAGGCGGTCAAGAACTTCTTTGAAATCTTGTTGAGCATACTGCCCTGAAATCCCATAGTAGTCTCCGTAAAAGACACATGGAAGACCATCTTGGCGTAATAGAATGAGGGCATAGGCTGCTGGTTTGAACCATTCTTCAACAGTAGACTCAAGAGCCTGACCTCGTTGGGTATCGTGGTTGTCGACAAAGGTTACAGCCTTGTCAGGTTTGAGTTCAACCAAGCTATCTGTGAAAATACCACGAAGGTCATAGTTTGCGCCAGCTTGACTGGCTTCAAAGAGATTCTGGTGGAGACGAACATCGACAAGGTCAAAGCGTTCTTCCGTTTTTTCAAGATAGTCTAGATTGGCTTCCTTGTCAGGATTCCAAAATTCACCAAAAACATAGAAATCCTCACCGTATTTTTCCTTCATATCACGGATGAAATTGCGCATGAAGAAAGAGTCAATGTGCTTAACGGCATCCAAGCGGAAACCAGCTACACCAGTCGTTTCCATGAACCAGTCAGCCCAGTCATAGATATTTTGGATGACTTCAGGATGTTTAAAGTCTAGGTCGGCATACATGAGGTAGTCGTAATTACCGTTTTCATTATCGACCAATTCCTCGTTTGCCCAGCCCTTGTTGTCTCCTTGAATCAGATAAATCCCAGACTTTCGGCGTTTGGCATCATAGTCTGTACCGGTGAAGTGGTACCAGTGCCAGTGGAAGTCATTGTAGGTATCTTGGCGACCATCGAAGGTAAAACTAGTCCAGCCATTGATGGTGAAGGGTTCTCCAAGTTCAACTGTACGGTCTACAGGATCCACTTCAATAACCTGAAAGGCTTCCATGTGATCAGCAGCAGCCTTGTGATTGAGTACTACATCGGCCATAGGCTGGATTCCCTGTGCTTTTAGGGTTTGAATAGCTTGAAGATAGTCTTCTTTGAAACCATACTTGGTGCGGACAGTCCCTTTTTGGTTAAACTCGCCTAGGTCGAATAAGTCATAGACCCCATAGCCGACATCTTTTTCATTGGTCGCCTTAAAAGCTGGTGGCATCCAGACATGGCTGATACCGAGATCAGCTAGGTGTGGAGCATCTTCAGCCAGACGCGTCCAGTGCTGACCGTCGTGGGGCAGATACCATTCAAAGTATTGCATGAGTGTTTGATTTTGCATGATGTTTCCTCTTACTTGTCAATCTTGTTCTTTATTCTATCATAAAGTATTTCTTAGGGCAAACGTTTGCGTAAGATAGAAAAAATATATTTTAACTACTTAAAATAAAGTGTTGATTTTTTTGTATCAAAGTGCTAGTATAATGGTATGTAATACAGATAAAGATAGGAGTCATCCCATGATTGAATTTCAAAATGTTAGTAAGTTGTATGGTGATAAAGAGGCCTTGAGCAATCTCAATTTGCAGATTGAAAATGGGGAGATTATGGGCTTGATTGGCCATAATGGTGCTGGAAAATCGACCACTATAAAATCCCTAGTCAGTATCATTTCACCTAGCAGTGGTCGTATTTTGGTAGACAGTCAGGATTTATCGGAAAATCGCTTGGCTATCAAACGAAAGATTGGCTACGTAGCAGACTCGCCTGACTTATTTTTACGCTTAACGGCCAATGAATTTTGGGAATTGATTGCCTCATCCTATGATCTGACTAGCTCTGACTTGGAAGCTAGTTTAGCTAGGCTATTGAGTGTTTTTGATTTTGCTGAAAACCGCTATCAGGTTATTGAAACCCTTTCTCACGGAATGCGTCAGAAAGTCTTTGTCATCGGAGCACTCTTGTCTGATCCTGATATTTGGGTCTTGGACGAACCCTTGACTGGTTTGGATCCCCAGGCTGCCTTTGATTTGAAGCAAATGATGAAGGAACATGCACAAAAAGGCAAGACAGTCTTGTTTTCAACCCATGTCCTAGAGGTAGCAGAGCAAGTCTGTGATCGGATTGCCATTTTGAAAAAGGGGCATTTGATTTATTGTGGTAGCGTAGAGGACTTGAGAAAAGACCGCCCAGACCAGTCTTTGGAAAGTATCTACCTTAGTCTTGCTGGTAGAAAAGAGGAGGTTTCAGATGCGTCTCAAGGTCATTAAAAAATTAGTTGATATCAATATCCTCTATTCATCTCAAGAAGCTAATCTGGCTAACCTACGAAAGAAGCAGGCTAAGAATCCTGGGAAAAAAGTAAATGTTTCCGCTAGAGTCCTAAGCTCTTACATTTTTTCCAGTCTCTTGATGCTTTTCATGTTTATAAATATAGCCTTTCGTTTTCCTTTTGAGGAAAGGCCAAGTTTTTTTGGTACCATGGTTGCTATTTTACTGGTGCTTGCCTTTTCAACTTCTTTCACTGCATTTTACAATGTCTTTTATGAGAGTAAGGACTTGGCATCGTATAGGCCCTATGCCTTTAAAGAATCAGAGATTATAATTGCTAAAGGACTGTCTGTTCTCTTGCCAGCTCTAGCTGGAATTGTACCAATCCTAGCTTATTTTCTAGTCCTCTATATTAGGCTAGCTCCTTCTCTTTGGCTGGGCTTGCCTTTGATGCTGCTGTCCTTGGCCTTGTTATTTGTCTCTGTTACTTTAGTGATGGTAGTGGCAGTACATTTCTTGGCTCAGACTACGGTCTTCAGAAAGTATCAGTCTATTTTTTCGAATGTGATGATTGGGATAGGAGTTCTCATACCTTTAATATTTGTCCTCTTTCTACAGTCGACTTTTGGAAGTATTGTTGACAAAGTTAGAGACATTCCATTTCTCCTTTATCCTATTCATCTCTTTTACAAAATAGCAGTGGAGCCTTTTTCGACAGAAGCCTTATTGGGTTTGCTCGCTTGGATAACTCTAACTGTCTTCTTGCTTTACCTGACCAAAAAGAAGGTTCTTCCTCATTTTTATGACGTTATCCTACTTAATAGTGAGGAGAAGGTCAAAAAAGAACGTCGCAGTAAGGAGAGAATTTCAACTACTAATAAAAAGGGATTTTTCCGTATGGTTTTACGCTACCACCTCACCCTCTTGGGACAGGGGACTGGCGTGATTACAGTGCTTTTTACAAGTGCTTTCCTTCCTTATCTCATGATGATCGGTCTGATTTCCAAAATCCGAGATTCTCAGATAGTTCCAGACATTCATCCTCCATACTGGTTACCCTTGTTTTTTATAGGTCTCTTTATAGCAGTTGTCAATAACAATATCACCAGCCTGCATTCAATTGCCTTGTCCTTGGAGAGGGAAAATGTTGATTTTCTTAAGAGTTTACCCTTTGACTTTGCTCGTTATGTGAAAGTGAAATTTTGGATTATATTTGCTGTCCAGTCCTTTTTACCAGTCCTGACTTTACTTGGTATTTCTCTATATCTAGGCTTGCCTATCCTTTCGATGATTTACCTTATTGTGGCCTGGATCTTTGCAAGTGTCATCCTTTCTTGCCACCATTACCTTAAGGACGTTAAAAATCTGTCAACCAATTGGAGTAACATTACGGACTTGGTGAACCGTTCAAATCGTATAGTAGCAATTGTTTTGATTTTGGTTTATAGTGCAATCTTAATGGCCCTTGTAATAGGGAGCTTATTCTTGGTTCGGTCTCTCTCCCCTATCCTTGCCATTAGCTTGGGAGTAGGAGCTCTTATCCTCCTGCTTGGTCTTGCTATTTTTGGCTATCATTACTACCTGTCACGCATATTGGCAGAAATAGAAAAAAGATGAGCTAGTTGGTCGCTTGCTTGATAAATTCAATTCGACAAACGCTTTTATAGTTTGTTAGAATGTAGTTGTAAATGATTAAGATTGGTAATCAAAAGAATATAGGGAGGAATGTTTTGAATAAGAAATATAACATAGTTCTATTTTTCTTGTTTATAGTTTATTTATTTGGATATTTTTCAATTTCAAAAACGTTAATTCCTATAATGTGTGTGATCCAAGTATTTTTGATAGAACATATATTTAGAGTTCGAAATAGGATTATGCAGATAGGTGAAATTATAATTATTGTTGCTTCTATAATATTATTTATTGATAGTATATTGAGTTTGTAACAAAAGGCTTCTCTATAGAATCAAATTTTCCAGATACCTGCTGAAGCTGATTTATATCCTAATATTTCTTCTACTATCTTCGTCACTAAATTTGACAGACACATATTGCTGATACAACCTCTCTACCTACAATCTCAAAGTTAACCTGAGACTAGTTTCCTAAGTTTGCTATTTGATTTTCGTTGATAAAAAGAAATGCTCCTCCAAGACGGAAGAGCATTTTTTATTGTGATTCTTACACAAATATTTCTAATTTTTTATTAGTATAGTATAGCATTTTTTAAAACTAGAGTAAAAAAGCAAGGTTAGTTTCTTTTTTGAGAATTGTCTAAAAATTTGATATAATGGTAGTTATGAATAGAATAAGAGTCAGTAAGCGGGTTGAAAAAAAGCTTGCCAAAGGTCTGGTTTTACTAGAAGCCAGCGATCTTGAGAATGTCAATCTTAAGGATCAGGAGGTAGAAGTCTATCGTCAAGAAGGCACCTTTCTTGGGACTGCCTACCTTTCTCAGCAAAACAAGGGCTTGGGCTGGTTTGTGAGCACAGACAAGGTGACCTTCAATCAAGCTTTCTTTGAAACGCTGTTTAGACAAGCTAAAGAAAAGAGAAGCTCCTATTATCAAGATGATTTGACAACTGCCTTTCGTCTCTTCAACCAAGAGGGAGATGGCTTTGGCGGTCTGACAGTGGACCTTTATGGCGACTATGCCGTCTTTTCTTGGTATAACTCTTATGTTTATCAGATTCGCAAGGTTATTTCTGAAGCCTTTAGACAGGTTTTTCCTGAGGTTTTAGGGACCTATGAGAAGATCCGCTTTAAGGGATTGGACTATGAATCTGCCCATGTTTATGGTCAAGAAGCACCTGACTTTTTCACTGTTTTGGAAAATGGGGTCCTGTATCAAGTCTTTATGAATGATGGCTTGATGACAGGGATTTTCCTAGACCAGCATGAAGTTCGCGGTAGTTTAGTGGATGGTTTGGCTATGGGTAAATCCTTGCTCAATATGTTTTCCTACACAGCAGCCTTTTCAGTAGCTGCAGCTATGGGAGGAGCTAGCCAGACAACTTCTGTTGACCTAGCCAAACGTTCACGAGAATTGTCGGAAGCGCATTTTCAGGCAAATGGAATCAGCACAGACGACCATCGTTTTGTGGTCATGGATGTCTTTGAATATTTCAAATATGCCAAACGAAAAGCCTTGACATATGATGTGATTGTCCTAGATCCGCCTAGCTTTGCTCGAAACAAAAAACAAACGTTCTCTGTGGCCAAGGATTATCACAAGTTGATTTTCCAGAGTCTTGAGATTTTAAATCCTGAAGGAATCATCATTGCCAGTACCAATGCTGCCAATGTATCCCGACAGAAATTTACAGAACAAATTGATAAAGGCTTTGCAGGAAGAAGTTACCAGATTTTAAACAAATACGGTCTTCCAGCAGATTTCGCCTATAATAAAAAAGATGAAAGTAGTAATTACCTCAAGGTGATTAGTATGAAGGTTAGTAAATGAAATTAATCGTTTCAGTAATGCCAAGAAGTTTAGAGGAGGCTCAAGCTCTGGATGCTACGAGGTATCTGGATGCCGACATCATTGAATGGCGTGCCGACTATCTGCCTAAAGAAGCGATTTTGCAGGTAGCTCCAGCTATTTTTGAAAAATTCGCAGGCCGTGAGTTGGTTTTCACTCTGCGAACTCGCGCTGAAGGGGGAGAAATCGACCTTTCTCCAGAAGAATATATCCATCTAATCAAGGAAGTGGCGCAACTCTATCAACCAGACTATATTGATTTTGAGTACTATAGCTACAAGGATGTTTTTGAGGAAATGCTGGACTTCCCAAATCTCATTTTGAGTTACCACAATTTCCAAGAAACACCTGAAAACATGATGGAAATCTTGTCAGAGTTGACGAGCCTAAATCCAAAACTTGTCAAGGTTGCGGTGATGGCTCACACGGAGCAGGATGTGCTAGACTTGATGAACTATACACGAGGCTTTAAAACCCTCAATCCTGAACAGGAATATGTAACCATTTCTATGGGCAAGGTGGGCAAGGTCTCTCGTATCACTGCGGATGTGACTGGTTCGAGCTGGTCTTTTGCTAGTCTAGATG
Organism: uncultured Streptococcus sp.; assembly: GCA_963522395.1. Lineage (GTDB taxonomy): Bacteria > Bacillota > Bacilli > Lactobacillales > Streptococcaceae > Streptococcus. The sequence continues at coordinate 12,182 of CAUQZY010000025.1, read as the reverse complement.
AGGCAAGTGCCCCAGGTCAAATTTCCTTATCTAACATGAAAAAAATTCGGGAGATTTTGGATGAAGCTTGATGGCTATACACGTTTAGCTGCCGTTGTTGCCAATCCTATTAAGCATTCTATCTCTCCCTTCATCCACAATAGCGCCTTTGAGGCGACAGCTACCAACGGTGTTTACGTGGCTTGGGAGATTGAAGCGGGTGATTTGGCAGAAACAGTGGCTAATATTCGTCGCTACCAGATGTTTGGCATCAATCTGTCTATGCCCTATAAGGAGCAAGTAATTCCTTATTTGGATGAGCTGAGCGATGAAGCGTGCTTGATTGGTGCGGTCAATACGGTTGTCAATGAGAATGGCAATTTAATTGGATATAATACAGATGGCAAGGGATTTTTTAAGAGCTTGCCTTCTTTTACAATTACAGGTGAGAAGATGACCCTGCTGGGTGCTGGTGGTGCGGCCAAGTCCATTCTGGCACAAGCTATTTTGGATGGCGTCAGCCAGATTTCGGTCTTTGTTCGTTCGTCTTCAATGGAAAAAACAAGACCTTACCTAAACAAGTTACAGGAGCAGACAGGCTTTAAGGTGGGCTTGTATTCTTTAGAAGATGTTTCTGAACTGCAAGCAAGGATTACTGAGTCTGATTTACTGGTCAATGCGACCAGTGTTGGGATGGATGGTCAATCCTCTCCAGTTCCTGAAAACATAGTCTTACCAGAAACTCTCTTAGTAGCAGATATCATTTATCAACCCTTTGAAACGCCATTTTTAAAATGGGCCAGAAGTCAGGGTAATTCAGCCGTCAATGGTCTGGGAATGTTGCTCTATCAAGCTGCAGAAGCTTTTCAACTGTGGACAGGTAAGGAAATGCCGACAGAAGAAATTTGGCAGTCTTTAACAGAAAAATACCAATAAAGAAAGGGAGACTCTCCTATGAAAATCAGAATCGATATTCCTCATCATCCTTATGATATTCAGATTGAAAAAGGTTGTCTGGCTCAGGCTGGTCAATGGTTGCGAGAACTTTGGCAACCGCAAAAAGTGGTCATTGTGACAGATAACCATGTAGCCTCTCTTTATGCAGAGAAGGTCAAGCTCAGCCTAGAAGATGCTGGTTTTCAGGTAGCAGTTTTTGACTTTTTAGAAGGCGAAGAAAGGAAAAATCTGACCACTGTTCAGAAAGTCTATGAATTTTTAGTCAAGCAAGGACTGACTCGTAGCGATGGGATCGTGGCTCTCGGAGGTGGTGTCGTTGGGGACTTGGCTGGCTTTGTGGCCTCAACCTACATGCGAGGCATTCACTTTGTTCAGATTCCGACTAGCTTGACAGCCCAGGTGGATTCGTCTATCGGTGGAAAGACTGGTGTCAACACTCCATTTGCTAAAAATATGGTGGGGACCTTTGCCCAACCAGATGGTGTTCTGATTGATCCGCTTGTTCTTGAAACGCTTGGAAAAAGAGAGTTGATTGAAGGAATGGGTGAGGTCATCAAGTCTGGCTTGATTGAGGATCCAGAATTATGGGCTCTTTTGACGGAGTTGGATGGTTCTGTTGAGAGCATTCTGGAGCATGCAGAGACTTTGATTGAACATTCTTGTCAGGTCAAGCGCAAGATGGTGGTTGAGGATGAGTTGGACAATGGTGTTCGTCTTTACCTCAACTTTGGCCATACTATTGGTCATGCCATTGAAGCAACTGCTGGTTATGGCAAGGTTATGCATGGAGAAGCTGTGGCCATGGGCATGGTGCAGATTTCCAAGGTTGCTGAGAAAAAGGGTCTTATGCCAGCTGGCATAACTCAGTCCATTACAGCTATGTGTCAGAAATTTGGTTTGCCTGTTGACTATGAAAACTGGGATGTAGATAAGCTTTATCAAGCTTTGACTCATGATAAGAAAGCGCGTGGTAATACCCTGAAATTGGTCTTAGTACCAGAGCTTGGTTCAGCGACCATTCACCCAGTTTCTCTGGAAGAGATGAAAGACTACTTGGTAAAATAAGGAGAGTGTATGAGATATTTAACTGCAGGAGAATCACACGGTCCCCGTCTGACAGCTATCATTGAAGGAATTCCAGCTGGACTACCTTTGACAGCAGAGGATATCAATGAAGACCTTAAACGCCGTCAGGGTGGTTACGGTCGTGGTGGCCGTATGAAGATTGAGAGCGACCAAGTTGTCTTTACTTCAGGCGTTCGTCACGGGAAGACGACAGGGGCTCCTATTACCATGGATGTCATCAATAAGGACCATCAGAAATGGCTGGATATCATGTCTGCGGAGGACATTGAAGACCGCCTTAAAAGCAAACGGAAAATCACCCATCCACGTCCAGGTCACGCCGACTTGGTTGGGGGCATCAAGTACCGTTTTGATGATTTACGTAATTCCTTGGAGCGTTCATCTGCTCGTGAAACCACCATGCGGGTGGCAGTTGGGGCAGTAGCCAAACGCCTCTTGGCTGAGCTGGATATGGAGATTGCCAACCATGTCGTAGTCTTTGGTGGCAAGGAAATCGATGTTCCTGAGAATCTCACAGTTGCTGAGATTAAGGAACGAGCTGCCCAGTCTGAAGTTTCTATTGTTAACCAAGAACGAGAACAAGAAATCAAGGATTACATTGACCAAATCAAGCGTGACGGTGATACCATCGGTGGGGTTGTGGAGACAGTCGTTGGAGGTGTTCCAGTTGGTCTTGGTTCCTATGTCCAATGGGACAGAAAATTGGATGCAAGATTGGCCCAAGCAGTTGTCTCTATCAATGCCTTTAAAGGGGTGGAATTTGGTCTTGGCTTTGAAGCTGGTTACCGTAAAGGCAGCCAAGTTATGGACGAAATTCTCTGGTCTAAAGAAGACGGCTATACTCGCCGTACCAACAATCTAGGGGGCTTTGAAGGTGGTATGACCAATGGGCAACCGATCGTTGTTCGTGGAGTTATGAAGCCTATTCCTACTCTTTATAAGCCTCTTATGAGTGTGGATATCGAAACCCATGAGCCTTACAAGGCAACTGTGGAAAGAAGTGATCCGACCGCCCTTCCAGCAGCAGGAGTGGTTATGGAAGCTGTTGTTGCAACGGTTTTGGCACAGGAAATCCTTGAAAAATTCTCATCAGATAATCTAGAGGAATTAAAAGAAGCGGTAGCCCAACACCGAGACTATACAAAGAACTATTAAGGAGTTCCTATGGCAAAAACAGTCTATATCGCAGGTCTTGGATTGATTGGAGCCTCTATGGCACTAGGTATCAAACGCGATCATCCAGATTATGAAATTTTAGGTTATAATCGCAGTCAAGCTTCGAGAGATATCGCCTTGAAAGAAGGCATGATTGACCGTGCAACGGATGATTTTGCTGGTTTTGCTCCTCTGGCGGATATCATCATTCTCAGCTTACCAATCAAACAAACCATTGCTTTCATTAAGGAATTGGCCAACTTAGACTTAAAAGAAGGAGTGATTATTTCTGATGCCGGTTCGACCAAGTCAGCCATTGTGGATGCAGCGGAGCAGTATTTGACTGGCAAATCTGTTCGCTTTGTCGGGGCCCATCCCATGGCTGGTAGTCACAAGACAGGGGCTGCCTCTGCGGATGTCAATCTCTTTGAAAATGCCTATTATATCTTTACACCTTCGAGCCTGACAAGTCCTGCCACACTTGAGGAAATGAAGGAACTGCTTTCAGGTCTTCATGCTCGTTTTATCGAAATTGATGCCAAGGAGCACGATCGAGTGACTTCTCAGATTAGCCATTTCCCACATATTCTGGCTTCTAGTCTCATGGAACAGACCGCGGTCTATGCTCAAGAACATGAGATGGCAAGGCGCTTTGCGGCCGGTGGTTTTCGAGATATGACTCGGATTGCAGAAAGCGAGCCGGGTATGTGGACCTCCATTCTCTTGTCCAATCGTGAGACTATTCTAGACCGCATTGAGGATTTCAAGGAACGGTTGGATGAGGTTGGTCAAGCCATCAGCAAGGGAGATGAGGAGCAGATCTGGAACTTTTTCAATCAAGCGCGTGAACAACGTCAGTCTATGGAAATTCATAAGCGTGGCGGTGTGGATAGCTCTTATGACCTTTATGTTGATGTTCCTGATGAAGAAGATGTCATCTTGAGGATTTTGGAACTACTACGTGGAACTTCCTTGGTTAATATTCACATCAACGAGGAAAACCGTGAGGATATTCACGGGATCCTACAAATTTCATTTAAAAATGCTCAAGACTTGGAAAGAGCGGAGCATCTCATAACAGAAAATACCGACTATATAGTCGTCATCAAATAAGGAGAAAAATATGCCTAAAATAGAGCCTAGATTCATATTTGGTATTATCTTTATTTCTTTTATCTTACTTAGAGCTTACGCTGTTAAAAAAGATGTGAAAACTACTTCAGAAGCAAGTGTTGATACAAAAAATGAACGATCCAACAAGGAAATAAGTTAAGAGAAAACCAATTCAAAGTATGTAGACGATAGGATTATTAATGATTTTATCAATAGCTATAATCAAAATTCTAATAGCCCATTAGAAAATATCAAAAAAGGAAATATAAAAATAAAATATTTCGCATCAAGCTACGGATATTACTTGGAACTTTTACATGCAAATGATACTGATAAAATCAATGTAACAATAAATCAGACAAATGAAAATAGTGAACCTGGTGTTGCAGGAATGAAAGAAGTATTTCATGATATTGTTAAATCGATTGAATCATCCTTATCTGATGAGATAAATAACTATTTTGATAATCTTATGTCAAATGAAATAAAAACAGGTTCTAATTTAGGAACTTTGAAGATAGAGTATATACCAGATAAGGAATTAAGCAATGGACATTCAAGAGGTCATATAAAAGTGATTGCACAATAATAATGACCACAGAGTGACTAGTAATTTTTAAAAAAATAAATAAGGAGAAAATCATGTCAAATATTTACGATAGTGCAAATGAACTCAGTCGCGGTCTACGCGAATTACCAGAATACAAGGCTGTTAAAGCAGCTAAAGATGCGATTTCAGCAGATGCTGAGGCAAGCAAAATCTTTACAGAATATGTTGCCTTTCAAGAGGAAATTCAAAAACTAGCCCAGACAGGTCAAATGCCAGATGCTTCCTTCCAAGCTAAAATGGAAGGCTTTGGCAAGCAGATTCAGGGGAATAGCCTCTTATCAGAATTCTTTACCAAGCAACAACAATTGGCAATTTACCTTTCTGACATTGAAAAAATTGTTTTCGAACCAGTTTCAGAATTGCTAAAATAAGAAAATAACTATCATAAAGTCAGAAATTTTTAAGGAATTTCTGGCTTTTTATGATAAAATAGGTAAAAGTATTGCAAGTATGAGGTCCAGTATGAAACTAAAAACAAACATTCGCCACTTACACGGCAGTATCCGAGTTCCAGGTGACAAGTCTATCAGCCACCGTTCCATCATCTTTGGAAGTTTGGCTGAGGGTGAGACTAAGGTTTATGATATTTTGCGGGGTGAAGATGTCCTTTCTACTATGCAGGTTTTTCGAGACCTTGGTGTTGAGATTGAGGACAAAGATGGGATTATTACCATTCAAGGTGTAGGTATGAACGGCTTAAAAGCGCCACAAAATGCCCTTGATATGGGAAATTCTGGCACTTCGATTCGTCTGATTTCAGGTGTCCTTGCCGGTGTAGACTTTGAAGTAGAAATGTTTGGTGATGACAGTCTTTCCAAACGTCCTATGGATCGTGTGACGATTCCACTTAAAAAAATGGGCGTTAGCATTTCAGGGCAAACTGAGCTAGACCTGCCTCCCCTTCATTTAAAAGGGACGAAAAATCTAAGACCTATTTACTATGAGTTGCCAATAGCCTCTGCTCAAGTCAAGTCCGCCTTGATCTTTGCTGCCTTGCAGGCTCAGGGTCAGTCAGTGATTATCGAAAAAGAATGCACTCGTAATCATACTGAAGATATGTTACAACAATTTGGTGGTCATTTAAGTGTGGACGGCAAGAAAATCACAGTCCAAGGGCCTCAAAAACTGACTGGACAAAATGTGGTTGTTCCAGGAGATATTTCAAGTGCAGCCTTTTGGTTAGTCGCAGGTTTGATTGTTCCAAATTCTCGTGTGGTACTGAAGAATGTGGGCATCAACGAAACGCGTACAGGTATCATTGATGTCATTCGCGCCATGGGTGGAAAATTGGAAATGACAGAAATTGACACAGTCGCTAAATCTGCTACCTTGACTGTTGAGTCTTCTGACTTGAAAGGAACAGAGATTGGTGGTGCCTTGGTTCCACGCTTGATTGATGAATTGCCAATTATCGCCCTACTTGCGACCCAAGCCAAGGGTGTAACAGTTATCAAGGATGCTGAGGAACTTAAGGTCAAGGAAACAGACCGCATTCAGGTTGTGGCAGACGCTTTAAATAGCATGGGTGCGGATATCACACCTACAGCAGATGGAATGATTATCAAAGGAAAATCAGCCCTTCACGGTGCTAGAGTCAATACTTTTGGAGACCACCGTATCGGCATGATGACGGCTATCGCGGCCCTCTTGGTTGCAGATGGAGAAGTGGAGCTTGACCGTGCAGAAGCTATCAATACCAGCTATCCTAGCTTCTTTGATGATTTGGAGAGCTTGATTCATGGCTAAGGTATTACTAGGATTTATGGGGGCTGGCAAATCGACTATTGCCAGAGGTTTAGACCCAGATTACCTAGATATGGATGCTCTGATTGAGAAACGCCTAGGTATGTCCATTGCGGAATTTTTTTCGGAAATGGGAGAAGTGGCCTTTCGTCAGATAGAATCAGAAGTCCTAGCTGAGTTACTAGAAACGGACCAAGTTGTGTCAACTGGTGGGGGCGTGGTCATTTCTCAGCGAAATCGTGACTTGCTCAAGACAAATTCTGATAATATCTACCTGAAAGCCGATTTTGAAACCCTCTACCAACGCATATCAGCTGATGAGGACAATCAGCGTCCGCTGTTTCTAAATAATAGCAAGGAAGAACTATCAGTTATTTTTCAAGAAAGACAGGCTTGGTATGAGGAAGTAGCTAGTCGGATTTTGGATGTGACCAAGCTAAGCCCAGAGGAAATTATAGAGGAACTGAGATGAAAATTGCTTATCTAGGTCCCAAGGGATCATTTTCACACTACGTTGTGCAGACAGCTTTTCCTCATGAGGAATTGCAGGCCTTTGCCAATATTACAGATGTCATCAAGGCTTATGAGCAAGGCTTGGTGGACTATTCTGTGGTGCCAGTTGAAAATTCTATTGAGGGTAGTGTTCATGAAACCTTGGACTACCTTTTTCATCAGGCTCGCATTCAAGCAGTTGCAGAAATCGTTCAGCCTATTCATCAGCAGTTGATGGTGGTTCCAGGCCATACTAAGATTGAAAAGATTTTTTCACACCCACAGGCTTTGGCGCAAGGAAAGAAATTCATCAATGAACAATATCCAGAGGCTCAAATCGAGGTAACAGCTAGTACAGCTTATGCGGCCCGCTTTATTTCCGAACATCCAGACCAGTCTTATGCAGCCATTGCGCCTAGAAGTTCTGCTGAAGAATATGGCTTAGAATTAATTGCTGAGGATATTCAGGAAATGGAAGCCAATTTCACACGTTTCTGGGTTCTGGGAGCTGAAGGTGCAGCTATTCCCTTGCAAGCACAAACTGAAAAAATGAGTTTGGCCTTGACCTTACCTGACAATCTTCCAGGTGCACTCTACAAGGCTCTTTCGACCTTTGCTTGGCGAGGAATTGACCTGACAAAAATTGAAAGTCGTCCACTCAAGACAGCACTGGGCGAATACTTTTTCATTGTCGATGTGGACTATACTGATAAGGAACTGGTTCACTTTGCCCAAAAAGAACTAGAAGCCATTGGAATCCAGTATAAAATTCTGGGTGCCTATCCCATTTATCCAATATCAGACCATGGAAAGGAGAGAAGATGAGTAAAGAAAATCCTTTAAACCACCACGAGCAGTTACGTTATAACTATCTTCTTAAGAATATTCACTATCTCAATGAGCGAGAAAAAGAAGAATTTGCTTACCTGCAAGGTAAATTAAATGGGGAGAGTAGCGAGACTTTTTCAGAAAATCAGAAATTGGCAGAGGATGATAGAAAGCCAAGTGCTAACACTTCGATTCCTTCTTATAATAGTCGTAGTCGTTCTGATAGATACCAGAAAATCAATTCTCTTCCAAGGAAAAAAACTAAAAGCCGGAAGCTACGGTGGGGCCGTATTTTCGCAGGTTTACTTGCTCTCTTAACTTTTCTAGCCTTAGGTATGATTTTTATGTTCTTAAAAGGTTACACCAATGCTAATCCAGATAAAACTACCAATGCCCGAGCAGCTCAAGTAGAAGTTTTTCATGGTCAAGATACCAAGGACGGGGTTAATATTTTGATTATGGGGACGGATGGACGGATTGGTCAAAATAGTGCTGAAACGCGGACGGACTCTATTATGGTATTAAATGTCGGGGGTTCGGATAAGAAAATGAAGCTAGTCAGTTTTATGCGTGACAATTTGGTCTATATAGATGGTTATAGCCAAGTGATTAACGGTAGAAAGCAGTCCGATAACAAGTTAAATGTAGCCTATGAGTTAGGAGAACAAGAGGGGCAAAAAGGGGCAGAAATGGTTCGTCAAGTCTTGAAAGATAATTTTGACTTGGACATTAAGTACTATGCCTTGGTTGATTTTCAAGCCTTTGCAACAGCGATTGACACGCTTTTCCCTGATGGTGTGACAATTGATGCCCAATTTTCAACATTGAATGGGCTTCCTTTAACAGAAGCTACAGTCGGAGATGATTTACACGCTACTGAGACTGAGTCTCCAACCCAAACCATCAAAGTCGGGAAACAGCAGATGAACGGTTCAACCTTGCTCAATTATGCTCGCTTCCGTGATGATGATGAGGCAGATTACGGCCGTACCAAAAGACAGCAACAAGTACTGACAGCCGTTCTTCAGCAAATCAAGGATCCAACCAAGCTCTTTACGGGCTCAGAGGCACTTGGCAAGGTATTCGCAATGACTTCAACGAATGTTCCTTATACCTTCCTGTTAACAAATGGCTTGTCTTTCCTAGACGGAGCGCAAAATGGTATTGAGAGATTAACAGTTCCAGAACTAGGTGATTGGGTCGATGCCTATGATGTTTACGGAGGCTTGGGGTTACTGGTTGATCAAAACAAATATCAGAATAAATTATCTCAGATGGGCTTGAGATAAAATAAGATAGGAGAATCAAAGTTTGATAGCTATTTTGATAGCAGTCAGGGATAACTTCTAAAACTAACTTCCAGTTTCCCACAACATAACTTTTAATATGAGAAAAACGCGTGAAATCAGTGGGAGTCCGTCTTAGACTAACTTCCATTGGTTTTCTTTTTCTTGATATATAAGGATTCAAAAGCGAAAAGACTCAGAAAAAAGTGCATGACAAATAGCCCTAAAACAGAGTCGTCTTAGACTAACTTCCAGTTTGGGGAGAGAGATGGAAGTTACTTTGAGAAGTTACCTTCCCCTCTTTTAATATACTATTTCCTTCAAAATCATTGAAATTATAGCTTGAATTTGATATGATAGTCCTATGGATAAAAGTAGAGCAAAGCGTGTTGAGCGCGATAAAAAGAGAATTGGTTTACTAACCCTAGTAGCTATATTTGCAGTTAGTATTTGTGTCCTGGGTTCAATAATTGGATACAAAATATACACAAAACAAAGTTTTGAACAAAAGATTGAATCTCTCAAAAAAGAGAAAGATGATCAATTGAGTGAGGGGAATCAGAAGGATCATTTTCGTAAGGGACAAGCCGAAGTGATCGCCTATTATCCTCTCCAAGGGGAGCAAGTGATTTCGTCTGTAAAAGACATCATGACACAGGATATTAAGGAAAATCTGGAAGACAAGGAAAATCTGGTTTTTTATTATACGGAGAAACAGGATTCGACTTTAAAAGGGATTGTCAACCGAAGTGTGATGAAACAAGTCTATGATTTAACTTCGTCAAAAGTTGAAGAGACTGAAAAAACTAGTCTGGCAAAAGTCCATTTGACAGAAGATGGTAAACCTTTTACACTTGATCAATTATTTTCAGATGCTAGTAAGGCAAAAGAGCAACTGATAAAAGAAATGACTGCTTTCTTAGAGGGTAAGAAATTGGAGCAAGAAAAGGTCAATCAGCTTGTTAAAAGCTTCTCTGACCAAGACTTGTCTGCATGGAATTTTGATTACAAGGATAGTCAGATTATCCTTTATCCAAGTCAGACAGTTGAAAATCTGGATGAGATTGCCTTGCCAGTATCTAGTTTCTTTGAAGTTATTCAGTCTTCTTATTTATTAGATAAGGATGCAGAGCTATATAAGGCTTATTATGAAAAGAAAAATCGTAAAGTAGTAGCCTTGACTTTTGATGATGGACCAAATCCTACAACGACAGCTCAAGCATTAGATACACTTTCTAAGTATGGTATTAAGGCGACTTTCTTTGTTTTAGGTAAGAATGTTTCTGGCAATGAAGAGATTTTGAAGCGTATGAAAGCAGATGGTCATGTCATTGGAAACCATAGTTGGAGCCATCCCGTTCTTTCAAAACTTTCGCTTGATGAAGCCAAAAAACAAATCACTGATACTGAGGATGCGTTAACTAAAGTGCTGGGTTCTAGTTCTAAACTCATGCGTCCGCCTTATGGAGCCATTACAGACGACATTCGAAATAGCTTAGATTTGAGCTTTATTATGTGGGATGTGGATAGTCTGGACTGGAAGAGTAAAAATGAAGCAGCTATTTTGACAGAAATTCAGCGTGAAGTCAAGAATGGTTCTATTATTCTCATGCATGATATCCATGCTGAGAGTGTAAATGCTCTACCGAAGGTCATTGACTACTTGAAAGGGCAAGGTTATGACTTTGTAACTGTACCAGATTTGTTAGATTCTCGTCTTAAACCTCACCAACTCTATTTCGACCGTGACCAATAATACATAAAATCTAAAGAGATGAGTTTTCTATGAGAACTTGTTTCTTTGGATTTTCTTCACATAGAAAGGAAAAATAATGAAATCTTATACTTTAAATAATGGCGTTCCAATTCCAGTTCTAGGATTTGGAACTTGGAAAGCTGAAAATGGAGAGATTGCCTATCAAGCTGTCCTAGAGGCTTTAAAGGCAGGATATCGCCATATCGATACGGCAGCTATTTATAAAAATGAAGAAAGCGTTGGTCGTGCCATTCAAGATAGTGGCGTTCCGCGTGAGGAAATTTTTGTAACCAGCAAACTCTGGAATACAAATCACAACTATGAGCAAGCTCGTCAGGCTTTTGAAGAGTCTTTAGAGAAGCTGGGCTTGGAATATTTGGATTTGTATTTGATTCATTGGCCAAATCCAAAACCGCTCAGAGAAAATGACCAATGGAAAATCCGAAATGCGGAAGTCTGGAGAGCGATGGAAGACCTCTATCAAGAAGGCAAAATCCGTGCTATTGGAGTTAGTAATTTCCTTCCCCATCATTTGGATGCCTTGCTTGAAACAGCAAAAATTCTTCCAGCGGTCAATCAAGTTCGTTTGGCTCCAGGTGTCTATCAAGAGGAAGTCGTAGATTACTGTCGAGAAAAAGGAATTTTATTGGAAGCTTGGGGACCTTTTGGTCAGGGAGAACTATTTGATAGTAAGGAAGTCCAAGAAATCGCAGCAAATCATGGAAAATCGGTTGCTCAGATAGCCTTGGCCTGGAGTTTAGCAGAAGGATTTTTACCACTTCCAAAATCTGTCACAGCTTCTCGTATTCAAGCTAATCTTGATTGCTTTGGAATTGAACTGAGTCATGAGGAGCGTGAAACCTTAAAAGCGATTGCTGTTCAGTCTGGTGCTCCACGAGTTGATGATATGGATTTTTAGAAAATCATAAAAAGAATTGTACATTGTTCTAATTTTTGATATAATAGTCAGCAGGAAAGAAAGTCTTATGGCGTTCTTCAAGCGAGCTTGGGATAGTGGGAGCCAAGTAGGGCAAAATAAAGAACTGGCGCTTTCTGTAGTATTTTCAAAAACAATGAAGTAATAAATTAGGGTGGAACCGCGTTTCTGACGCCCCTAGTCGCAAGGCTTGGGTGTTGAAATGCGGTTCTTTTTGAATTCGTCTAATGCCTAAGTAGA
>CAUQZY010000024.1:0-21142 GCA_963522395.1 uncultured Streptococcus sp. | reverse complement strand
TTGTCATTCCTCCTTATAAAATGTTGTGCCCATTGTTTAAGAAAACTTTAAGACTTTTTAAGTATAAACCGTTTTCATATAAAAATCAACTATTTAACATAAAAAAGGAAAAACGATTTATTTGAAGATGTTGATATAGTAGGTTTTTGAGGAATTTTTTGAATCCCTATTTAAAAATTTAATATAAAAAAGTTGGAAGCGCATTCCAACTTTTAAAATAGGTTTTTATTAGATTAGTGGGTGAAATCGAGTACCATACGTCCTTGAATTTGACCTTTTTCCATTTCGTCGAAAATTGCAACCGCATCTTCTATTGGACGTTTTTGAACAACTGGAACTACCAAACCTTCAGCACCGAATTGGAAGGCTTCTTCCAAGTCTTTACGAGTTCCGACCAGAGAACCGATGACTTGGATTCCGTCTAGAACGGTTTTGACGATACTGAGTTCCATCATTTCAGAAGGAAGACCAACAGCGACGACGCGACCGCCAGCACGAACTGAGTCAACAGCCTGGTTGAAGGCAACTTTAGATACAGCAGTTACGACAGCTGAATGAGCCCCTCCATCAGTTTTTTCCTTGATGAGTCCAGGTACATCGTCGACTTCGAGGCCGTTAATAACAATGTCAGCACCGACTTCTTTTGCAAGGGCAAGTTTGTCGTTGTTGATATCAACTGCGATGACATGAGCATTAAATACTTTTTTAGCATATTGAACTGCGAGGTTTCCAAGTCCACCAGCACCGTAAAGGACAACCCATTGGCCTGGTTCAACTTTGGCCTCTTTAATAGCTTTATAGGTTGTTACACCAGCACATGTGATAGAAGAAGCTTGGGCTGGATCAAGTCCGTCAGGAACTTTGACAGCATAGTCTGCAGTTACGATACATTGTTCAGCCATACCACCATCTACTGAGTAGCCAGCATTTTTCACTGTACGGCAAAGGGTTTCGCGACCAGTTGTACAGTATTCGCAAGTACCACATCCTTCAAAGAACCAAGCAACGCTGACGCGGTCGCCGACTTTAAGGCTTTTAACATCTGGTGCAATTTCTTTAACGATACCAACACCTTCGTGTCCAAGAACACGTCCTGGTACCTGACCGAAGTCTCCATGAGCAACGTGAAGGTCAGTGTGGCAAACACCACAGTATTCAATTTCTACAAGTGCTTCCCCAGTTTCAAGTGGACGGAGTACTTTTTCTTCAATAGCAACACCAGTGCTTTCTGGATTTACAACAACAGCTTTCATAGCTATCCTCCTTGATATTGACCGAGAACAGGGACAACAGGACTGGATTGATTTTGTGTCAACAGAGTCGAGTGTGACGAGCTCTCTTGTATTTATATGTGAAGTATATCACAAAAGAAAGCCTTTTCCAAGGTTTTGGAGGTGAAAAATAGAACAATCGATTAACTGGTTGATGAGACTGTGAAAAGAACACAAAGACCAGCTTGCAAGCTGGTCATACTCTTCGAAAATCTCTTCAAACCACGTCAGCTTCGCCTTGCCGTATGTATGGTTACTGACTTCGTCAGTTTCATCTACAACCTCAAAGCAGTGCTTTGAGCAACCTACGGCTAGCTTCCTAGTTTGCTCTTTGATTTTCATTGAGTATCAGTATAGATTATAAGAATAAGTCTTGTAGGGTTTTGGCAACCCCATCTTGGTCATTGGTCAGGGCAATTTGCTCATCTGCATAAGGGAGTAGGTCTGGATTGGCATTTTTCATGGCATAGCCCTTCCCAGCAAAAGCTAGCATTTCGGTATCATTGTGTTCATCTCCAAAGGCAATCAAATCCTTTTTGTCGCGGTTCATTACTTTGAGCAAGTAGTTCAAAGCAAAGGCCTTATTGACTCCTTTGGGTGTACACTCAAGGATATTGAGCGGACCTCCCCAGGTATTAATGGAAAGTTGCTGCTGGTAGAAGGCGTTCATTTCTTTTGCCAAGGCATACTTGTCACTGGCTCTGGTCTGCAGCAGGATACAGTTAGGATCCTTGGTTACCAATTCAGGATGAAATTGATCTTCAGGCTGGAAAGCTTCTACACCAAATAGTTTTGGATTGGCAATTTCTTCATTAGTATTTGTAATGTAGAATTTTTTACGGTATTCTCCAGCGATAAAATCGGCTTGAATGTCCTCAGAACGTCGAACTATGTCTAAAAGATATTTTTTATCTACGGTCAAACACTTTTCAAAGTCCCAAACTTGGTCTGGTAAATGAGTGAGAGAGCCGTTGAAATTAATCATAGGAGTGTCTAAGCCTAGTTCACGGTAAAAATCTTTTGACATTCGGTAAGGGCGCCCTGTCGTAATAATAACTTGATGGCCTTTTTCAGCAACTTTTTTAATGGTTTTTTTGGTAAAGTCAGAAATCTGACTGTCTGAGTTGAGCAGGGTTCCATCCAAATCAACTGCAATAATTTTCTTCGTCATATGGACCTTTCTAGTGTCTTTTCAGATAAGATGTCTTCTATTATAACAGAAAGCAGGCAGAAAAGCAGATTCCAAACAAAAAATGAAATTGGATCAATTTCTTAAATAAATCAAACAAAGATATTGAAAAAGTGAATAATAAATGATATAATTCTATTATTGTTCGTAAAAATTAAAAGGAGATTGACAATGGACAAATTATTTAAACTAAAAGAGAACGGTACAGACGTTCGTACAGAGGTTCTCGCTGGTTTAACAACTTTCTTTGCAATGAGCTATATTCTCTTTGTAAACCCACAAATGCTTTCACAAACAGGGATGCCTGCTCAGGGTGTCTTCTTAGCGACGATTATTGGTGCAGTTGCTGGTACCCTGATGATGGCCTTCTATGCCAACTTGCCATATGCTCAAGCGCCAGGTATGGGACTCAATGCCTTCTTTACCTTTACAGTTGTATTTGGACTCGGTTATTCTTGGCAAGAAGCCCTAGCTATGGTCTTCATCTGTGGAATTATCTCATTGATTATTACCTTGACAAATGTTCGTAAAATGATCATTGAATCGATTCCAAATGGCCTTCGCTCAGCTATTTCAGCTGGTATCGGTGTCTTCCTTGCCTACGTTGGAATTAAGAATGCTGGACTTTTGAAATTTACGATTGATCCAGGCAACTATACTGTTGTAGGAGAAGGGGCTGACAAAGCTCAAGCAACAATTGCAGCAAATTCTTCAGCAGTTCCAGGATTGGTTGACTTTAATAACCCGGCTGTTTTGGTGGCTCTTGCAGGACTTGCCATTACTATCTTCTTTGTCATCAAAGGAATTAAAGCGGGAATTATCCTTTCAATCTTGACAACAACTGTTCTTGCTATTGCGGTTGGTTTGGTAGATTTGTCTAGTATTGATTTTGCTAATAACCATGTTGGTGCAGCTTTTGAAGATTTGAAGACAATCTTTGGTGCAGCTCTTGGTTCAGAAGGTTTGGGAGCTTTGATTTCAGATACAGCTCGCTTACCTGAAACCCTTATGGCTATTCTTGCCTTCTCATTGACAGATATTTTTGACACAATTGGTACCTTGATTGGTACCGGTGAAAAGGTTGGTATCGTAGCGACAAATGGTGAAAATCACCAATCAGATAAGTTAGACAAGGCTCTTTATTCAGACTTGATTGGTACTTCAATTGGTGCCATCGCAGGTACTTCAAACGTAACGACTTATATTGAATCTGCAGCTGGTATCGGTGCAGGTGGACGTACTGGTTTGACAGCCTTGGTTGTGGCTATCTGTTTCGCGATTTCAAGTTTCTTTAGCCCACTTCTCGCTATCGTACCTTCATCTGCTACAGCTCCAATCTTGATTATTGTTGGGATTATGATGCTTGGTAGCTTGAAAAATATTCATTGGGATGATATGTCTGAAGCGGTTCCTGCTTTCTTCACATCTATCTTTATGGGATTCAGCTACTCTATCACTCAAGGGATTGCAGTTGGTTTCTTGACTTACACTTTGACTAAGCTTGTCAAAGGTCAAGCTAAAGATGTTCATGTCATGATTTGGATTTTGGATGCCTTGTTTATCCTTAACTACATCAGCATGGCCTTATAATAGGATAACCCAGGGGGATTTCCCCCTTTTTTTAATACAAAGTCTAGGAGATGAATGATGGAAGAGAAAAGTATGTGGAAAGAATTGTTGAATCGTGCAGGATGGCTTTTGGTCTTCTTGCTAGCGACAATTTTATATCAGATTCCTTTAGGGGTTACTGCTATTTTAACTTTAAATGCAGTACCACTGTTACAGTCAGGACTGATAGTTGCTGGTATTTCGATTGTGGCTTTAGCGCTATTTATTATTGGAGCTCGTAAAACGCAATTAGCAAGTTTTAATTTTTCTTTTTTTAGAGCTAAGGATCTAGCACGATTGGGATTAAGTTATTTAGTCATTATCTGTTCAAATATATTTGGTTCTATCTTGTTGCAACTGTCAAATGAGACGACAACAGCTAACCAGTCTCAGATTAACGATATGGTTCAGAATAGTTCTCTGATTTCTAGCTTCTTCTTGCTAGCCTTGCTTGCTCCGATTTGTGAGGAAATCTTGTGCCGTGGGATTGTTCCTAAAAAGATTTTCCGAGGAAAAGAGAACTTGGGATTTGTAGTCGGTACGATTGTGTTTGCTTTATTGCATCAACCAAGTAATTTACCTTCTTTATTGATTTATGGAGGTATGTCAATCGTTCTATCTTGGACAGCTTACAAGACTCAACGTTTGGAAATGTCTATCTTGCTTCACATGATTGTTAATGGGGTAGCCTTCTGTTTATTGGCACTTGTGGTGATAATGAGTCGGACATTAGGGATTTCTGTTTAAGATTTTTGACAATTGCTTGCTTCTACTGGGAAAAAGATGAATGCAATCGTGTCCATCTTTTTCTTTTTATGGTAAAATAGAGAAATAATATGATGAAAAGCCTTGAGGGAGTGACCGATATGTCAAGTAAAGCCAATCATGCAAAGACAGCTATTTGCGGAATTATCAATGTAACCCCAGACTCCTTTTCGGACGGTGGTCAATTTTTTGCTCTTGAGCAGGCACTCCAGCAGGCTCGTAAATTGATAGCAGAAGGGGCTAGTATGCTAGATATCGGCGGAGAATCGACTCGGCCGGGAAGTAGCTATGTTGAGATAGAAGAGGAAATCCAGCGTGTTGTTCCAGTGATTAAAGCGATTCGCAAGGAAAGTGATGTCCTCATCTCTATTGATACTTGGAAGAGTCAGGTAGCAGAGGCTGCTTTGGCTGCTGGTGCCAATCTAGTCAATGATATCACTGGTCTCATGGGTGATGAAAAAATGGCCCATGTGGTTGCTAAGGCTGGAGCGAAAGTAGTCATTATGTTTAATCCAGTCATGGCACGACCTCAGCATCCTAGCTCGCTCATCTTCCCTCATTTTGGTTTTGGTCAAGCTTTTACAGTGGAAGAGTTAGTTGACTTTGAAAAATTGCCAATCGAAGACTTGATGGAGACTTTCTTTGAACGAGCACTAGCGAGAGCAAATCAAGTTGGAATTGCACAAGAAAATATCCTGTTGGACCCAGGAATTGGCTTTGGTTTGACCAAGAAAGAAAATCTGCTTCTTTTACGGGATTTGGATAAACTATATCAGAAAGGATATCCAATCTTTCTTGGAGTGTCGCGCAAGCGATTTGTCATCAATATCCTTGAAGAAAGTGGTTTTGAAGTCAATCCTGAGACAGAACTTGGTTTCCGCAATCGAGATACGGCTTCGGCTCATGTAACCAGTATCGCTGCGAGACAGGGTGTAGAAGTGGTGCGCGTGCATGACGTAGCTAGTCACAGGATGGCAGTTGAAATTGCCTCCGCTATTCGTCTGGCTGATGAAGCGGAAAATCTAGATTTAAAACAATATAAATAAGATGAAAGAATTTGAAAACAATCAGTGGATTGCCAATTACCGGACGGACCAACCGCATTTTGGCTTGGAACGCATGGTGGAACTATTAGCTTTGCGTGGCAATCCCCATCTCAAACTCAAGGTCATCCATATCGGAGGGACCAATGGCAAGGGTTCGACCATTGCTTTTTTGAAAAATATGCTAGAAAAGCTAGGGCTGAGAGTTGGTGTTTTTAGCTCCCCCTATCTCATTCATTATACAGACCAGATTAGCATCAATGGGGAATCTATCCCAGAAGCGAAGCTAGAAACCCTCATGGCAGACTATCAGTCTTTGCTGGAGGGAGAAGCGGCCGCTAATTTACAGGGCACAACCGAGTTTGAGATTATCACAGCCATAGCCTATGACTACTTTGCCTCAGAGCAAGTAGATGTGGCTATCATGGAAGTGGGCATGGGTGGACTCTTGGATAGTACCAATGTCTGCCAGCCTATTCTAACAGGCATCACGACTATTGGACTGGACCATGTAGCCCTACTTGGTGATACCTTGGAAGCTATAGCAGAGCAGAAAGCTGGTATTATCAAACAAGGTATTCCCCTGGTGACAGGCCGTATCGCTCCAGAAGCTTTGGCTGTGATTGACCGCATTGCGGAAGAGAAAGATGCATCGAGACTTGCCTACGGGGCAAATTATCATGTCAGTCACCAAGAGAGTGTGGTAACGGGTGAAGCATTTGACTATACCAGTTCTGTCAGACAAGGTCGCTTCCAGACTGGTCTGCTCGGTTTGCACCAGATAGAGAATGCTGGGATGGCTCTAGCTTTACTTGATACTTTTTGTCAAGAAGAGGGTCGAAAATTTCCTGAGAATACCTTGCTTGCTCAAGCTCTGGAAGAAACAAGTTGGCTGGGGCGTCTGGAGGTCGTGTCAAGGACCCCCTTGATGATTTTGGATGGGGCCCACAATCCCCATGCTATCAAGGCTTTAATAGCAACCTTGCAAGAACGTTTTGCGGATTATCATAAGGAAATCCTCTTTACTTGTATCAAAACCAAGGCTTTGGAAGATATGTTGGATTTACTGGAGAGAATGACAGATACTGAGCTTACCCTGACACATTTTGATGATAGTCGGGCAACTGATGAAAGCGTGCTGAAAGAGGCAGCCAAATCTAGAAATCTCAGCTACCAAAGTTGGCAGGATTTTCTAGAGCAGAAATTGATAGATAAAACAGAAGAGAAAAAAACAATTAGGATTGTCACAGGTTCCTTGTATTTCTTGAGCCAAGTGAGAGCCTATCTGATGGAGAGGAAGAATAAAAATGGATACACAAAAGATTGAAGCAGCTGTAAAAATGATTATCGAGGCTGTCGGAGAGGACGCTAACCGCGAGGGCTTGCAGGAAACACCTGCTCGTGTGGCTCGTATGTACCAAGAGATTTTTTCAGGTCTTGGTCAAACAGCGGAGGAACATTTGTCAAAATCCTTTGAGATTATTGACGATAATATGGTGGTAGAAAAGGATATCTTTTTCCATACCATGTGTGAACACCACTTCTTGCCATTTTATGGTAGAGCGCATATTGCCTATATTCCAGATGGCCGTGTGGCAGGTTTGTCTAAGCTAGCCCGTACGGTTGAAGTTTATTCGAAAAAGCCACAAATTCAAGAACGGTTGAATATCGAAGTGGCCGATGCTTTGATGGACTATCTAGGCGCTAAAGGAGCCTTTGTTGTTATTGAGGCGGAACATATGTGTATGAGCATGCGTGGTGTCAGAAAACCAGGAACTGTAACCTTAACGACAGTAGCTAGAGGTCTATTTGAAACAGATAAGGACCTCCGAGATCAGGCTTATCGTTTAATGGGACTATAATGCTCTTCGAAAATCTCTTCAAACCAGGTCAGCTTGCAGCTAGCTTCCTAGTTTGCACTTTGATTTTCATTGAGTATAAAAAGAATCCGCTTGAAGCGAATTTTTCTAGAAAGGACTAGTTATGGATCAACTGCAGATTAAGGATTTGGAAATTTTTGCCTATCATGGTCTTTTTCCTAGTGAGAAGGAATTGGGGCAAAAGTTTGTCGTTTCAGCTATCCTATCCTATGATATGACCAAGGCGGCTACAGACTTGGATTTAACGGCTTCTGTCCATTATGGAGAACTGTGTCAGCAGTGGACGACTTGGTTTCAGGAAACAACTGAGGACTTGATTGAAACGGTAGCCTACAAACTGGTAGAACGTACTTTTGAGGCTTATCCTCTTGTCCAAGAAATTCAGCTGGAACTGAAAAAACCTTGGGCGCCAGTGCATTTGCCGCTAGATACTTGCTCGGTAACCATTCATCGCCGCAAGCAACGAGCCTTTATCGCCCTAGGAAGCAATATGAGAGATAAACAAGCAAACTTGAAGCAAGCCATTGAGAAAATGCGAAATCGAGGTATCCATATTCTCAAAGAGTCCAGTGTCTTGGCGACGGAGCCTTGGGGTGGTGTGGAGCAAGATAGCTTTGCTAATCAAGTGGTTGAGGTTGAAACCTGGTTGCCAGCCCCAGTTTTATTAGAGACCTTGTTAGCCATTGAGTCAGAGATGGGACGGGTGAGAGAAGTGCATTGGGGACCTCGTTTGATTGATTTGGACTTGCTCTTTGTAGAGGACCAGATCCTTTATACAGACGACCTCATCTTGCCTCATCCTTACATAGCGGAGCGCCTTTTTGTCCTTGAATCTTTGCAGGAAATTGCGCCTCATTTTATCCATCCTACCTTAAAGCAACCTATCCGCAACTTGTATGATGCTTTGAAAAAATAAAAAACTCTAGTTTTCAGTCACTTGCAACTGAAGGCTAGAGTTTTTAAAATAGGTCATTTTCTTCTGGGAGGAGGATAGTTTCTCTACCGTCCATATCTAAAACCAGTACTCTCGGGGGATAAAGAGGGTCGAAAGGATGGTTAAAGTCAAAATCAATGGCTGTAGGGAGGTGTTGACTTGAAAAGTGGAAGGTAATTTTTCCTTGGTTATTGAGCAATTGAAACTCGAGTTCTTCTTCCAATTCAAAGACATTTTTTAAGAAGTGGTCAATAATATACCAAAAAGAGTCAATGACATCATCAGGCAAGTTGGTAACAATACCAAAACTAGCAGACCGCATCTGGGTATTAGTAAAAGCCATATTTCTGCCCCCTTTCTTTTCCCTTATCATACAGCAAATAGGATTAAAAATCAAGAAAAGGTGATTTTTTCTTCATAAACATAGTTTTATATGAAATTTTTTTCAAATATTCTTCAAAAAATGCTTGAAAGTGTTTACAAATAGTGATAAAATGGAATAAGTAGAATCATGAAAACGAAATTTTCATACTGTCTCTTTTTTGGAGTCTCGTGAGGTATGATATAGAAAGGAAATGGAATGAATACAGACGATACAGTAACGATTTATGATGTCGCCCGTGAAGCAGGAGTTTCAATGGCGACAGTTAGCCGTGTAGTCAATGGCAATAAGAATGTAAAAGAGAATACTCGAAAAAAAGTGCTTGAGGTGATTGACCGTTTGGATTATCGTCCAAATGCAGTGGCGCGTGGTCTTGCAAGTAAAAAGACAACCACTGTCGGTGTCGTGATTCCAAATATTACCAATGGCTATTTCTCAACGCTTGCTAAAGGGATTGATGATATCGCTGAAATGTACAAGTACAACATTGTCCTTGCCAATAGTGATGAGGATGATGACAAGGAAGTTTCGGTTGTCAATACACTGTTTTCTAAGCAAGTGGATGGTATCATCTTTATGGGGTATCACTTGACTGAAAAAATTCGTTCAGAGTTTTCTCGTTCTCGAACACCAGTTGTTCTTGCAGGGACAGTGGATGTAGAACATCAACTTCCAAGTGTTAATATTGATTACAAACAAGCTACGATTGATGCAGTGACCTATCTTGCTAAAGAAAATGAGCGCATTGCTTTCGTTAGCGGTCCACTAGTGGATGACATCAATGGTAAGGTTCGTTTGGTTGGCTACAAGGAAGCCTTGAAAAAAGCAGGTATTTCTTATAGCGAAGGATTGGTATTTGAATCTAAATACACTTATGAAGATGGCTATTCCTTGGCAGAACGCTTAATTTCATCAAATGCAACTGCAGCAGTTGTAACAGGTGATGAGTTGGCAGCAGGTGTCTTGAACGGCCTTTCTGATAAGGGTGTGTCAGTACCAGAAGAGTTTGAAATCATTACTAGTGATGATTCACAAGTCTCACGCTTTACCCGTCCAAACTTGACAACTATTGCCCAACCTCTTTATGACCTTGGTGCTATTAGCATGCGTATGTTGACTAAGATTATGCACAAGGAAGAGTTGGAAGAACGTGAAGTTCTCTTACCTCATGGTTTGGCAGAACGTCGTTCAACACGAAAACGTAAATAGAAAAAATCAGGGAATCGTGAAGATTTCCTGATTTGTTTTTAGAGAAGAGACTTAGCCTTCCATATAGTCTTTCAAATTCTGTCCTGTTAGTCCGGCATTGAGGGCGATGAGGAGTTTCAAGCGGGCTTTTTGGGCGTTAAGTTCTTTAACAAAAAAGACACCTGCTTTTTGCAACTGCACGCCTCCACCTTGGTAGGCATAAACAGGTTCCGCTATACCGTTAAAGCATCGTGAAACTAGGGCGACTGGGATTCCTCTCTGCAGAAGGCTTTCTAATTTTTCAGCCGTTTCTTTGGGAACATTACCAGCTCCGAAGGCTTGGATAATCAAGCCGTCCAATTGTTCCAAATCCAGCATATCAATCAGCTCATCTGTCATACCAGCATAAGCCGAGATGATAGGGACTAAGCCTTGTATGTGATCAAGGTCAAAGCGAACACGAGGTTCAGCTGTCTTAAAGTAGAGTATTTCCTGTTTCATGATGAGGCCGAGTGGCCCGTGTGTTGGGGTCTGGAAGGTGCCGACGTTGGTCGTATGTGTTTTGGTGACATACTTGGCAGCGTGGATTTCATCGTTCATAACGACCAAAACTCCTTTGTCAGCAGCCTTGTCATCACTAGCCACCCGTAAAGCACTCAGATAGTTATAAACACCGTCACTACCGAGTTCATTGGAGCTGCGCATGGCCCCTGTTAGAACGATAGGCATATGGGGAACTTCCATGGTATCAAGGAAATAGGCTGTTTCCTCTAAAGTATCGGTTCCGTGTGTGATCACCACTCCATCGTAGTTAGCCGCTTCCTCTTTAATTTTCTGGTAGAGAGCCAGCATATGCTTGGGTTTGATATGGGGGCTTGGCAGGTTAAAAAAGTCCAAGGCGTGGACTTGGATTCCTTCAAGTGGGTTGGACACATGGTTCATGGGATTATCTGAACTCGTCACAACAGCGCCAGAAGCATCGGCTTGCATGGAAATAGTTCCGCCCGTATGTAAAACAAGGATTTTCTTAGGCATGATTTACTCACTCTTTCTGAAATGTGGTATAATCATTGTATCACAAAAGGGGAGATTGGGATAGGATGGAAGTCAAAGCTGTTTTTTTTGATATCGATGGAACCTTGGTCAACGATCGCAAGAGTGTTTTGAAATCCACTAAGGACGCGATTAAAATTGTCAAAGAACAAGGGGTGCTTGTCGGCGTAGCGACAGGTCGAGGACCTTTTTTTGTTAAGGAATTGATGGATGATTTGGATCTGGATTTTGCGGTAACCTACAATGGTCAGTATATCTTTAATAAAGAAAGAGTCTTGTTCACGAGCCCAATTTCCAAGTTACATTTGCGTCATCTAATTACTTATGCTAAAAAAGAGGGCAAGGAGATTGCCCTAGGGACCAAGGATGCCATGCTGGGTTCCAAAATCATGTCCTTTGGTCTGGGTTCTTTTTCCCAACGAATCAGTCGTTTCGTTCCCTCAGTTTTAACTCGGACAGTGAGTCATTCCTTTAATCGTATGGTCAGCAAAGTTGTTCCCCAAAAGGAAGAAGACCTGCTTCATCTGATGAATCAGCCTATCTACCAAGTTTTGATGCTGATGACGCCAGAAGAATCTGAGAAGGCGGCAGCTGATTTTGAAGACTTGAAATTGACACGTAGCAATCCTTTTGCAGCGGATGTCATCAATCAAGGGAACTCTAAATTGGAAGGCATTCGCCGAGTTGGGAAAGAATATGGCTTTGACCTCAACCAAGTCATGGCCTTTGGTGACTCGGATAACGACCTAGAAATGCTGGCGGGTGTCGGTATGTCGGTCGCTATGGGAAATGGTAGTAGCAGTGTCAAGGAAGTTGCCAAGCACATCACTACCAGCAATCAGCAAGATGGAATCCACAAGGCCTTGGAACATTTTGGTGTTCTGGCTTCAGAAAAAGTCTTTGTCAGCCGTGACTATCATTTCAATAAGGTCAAGACCTTCCACCACATGATGGATGAACGAACCCAAGAAGAACCTCGAGCTTGGGATTTAGAAGGTGCAACCCACAGGGCTGGCTTTAAAATAGAAGAATTGGTGGAGTTTGTTCGAGCAGCCAGCCCTTCTGAAGAGGACTTTGGTCAAGCTCTATCGCAACTTCATCAAGCTCTTGATAAGGCAGCAGATAAAGTAGCCAAGAAGACGCCTGCTCAGCAAGATTTGATAGGTCAGGTAGATGCCCTGATTGACACGCTTTATTTTACCTATGGTAGTTTTGTCTTGATGGGGGTTGACCCAGAACGTATTTTTGATATCGTCCATCAGGCCAATATGGGGAAAATTTTTCCAGATGGCAAGGCTCATTTTGATCCAGTGACCCACAAAATCTTAAAACCAGATGATTGGGAAGAAAAATATGCTCCAGAACCTGCTATTAAAAAGGAACTGCAGCGCCAGCTCAAGGCTTACGAACGCCATAAAGAGAGAAATAAACAGTAAATAAAAAGGAGCTTTTGGCTCCTTTTCTTCGTGATTATAAGGTTTTTTCTTGTTCTCTCACAACCAGCAAATCGACCTTAGCATGGCGGAGAATGTATTCAGATGAAGAGCCGACCAAGAGGCGTTCAAAGGCGTTGAGACCAGTTGCGCCAACGAGGATGAGGTCCACTTCCTCAGCATCGGGAATAGTACGTGCCAATAGGGTCTTTGGATTTCCCATTTCAATGACGATATGAACATCTGCCACACCAGCATCTTTAGCACGTTTTTCGTACTCTTTCATCAGACTTTCAGCGTCGACTTGGAGTTCTTCGTAAACTTCAGCATCAAAGGTGGATACGCTTTGGAGAGCGCGTGTGTCAATGACATGTGCGATGGTGAGTTTAGCGTCGTTTCGTAGAGCAGAATGAACTCCCTTGACAAAAGCCAAGTCCGCTTCTTTAGAACCATCGATTGCGACCATGATATTTTGGTAACGTTGTGCCATAATGAAACCTCCTGAAATTTTCTTACTATAATTGTAAACCTTTTCACTATAGAAGTAAAGCAAAAAAAGTATTTTTCAAAAGAATGTTAGCGATTAAAATCTATATAAATATATGATAAAATAAAAGAAAGGATAGCAGGAAACAAGTGAAGGGAGGGAGGATGATGAAAAACTCTTTTCAAGAATCAAAAAAATCAAATTTCCTTTATTATGGAATTATCCTAGTGTCGGTCTTGCTAGAAGTTATCATGATCTGGCAATTAGAGAGTCTGGTACCCCTTCTTTATCCAGGTTTTATCGGCTTTTTAGTCTTTCATGTACTCTACCATCTGTTTTTATTCCTAGTTGCAAAACGAAGTGGGCGCTTGGGTTATTTGATGATATGGGGACTTTTCCTCATGTTCAATCTTCTCTATGACTCCTTTTTAGGCTTGCTTTTTCTAGGTTTATCTTTTGGTATGTGATGTGACTTTCGAAAAATACCTGCTATCTCCCCCTGTCTTGGCCTCGCTTTTAGCGAGGCTTTTCTTCTATACGAAACTAGTAACACATTTCAGTAAACTTGTCGCATTTTCTTTCTAGTGGTATAATGTTACTATCCTGATGAATTGAGGAAACAAGATGAAAGAATATAACAAGTCTAGTAAGTTAGAGCATGTTGCTTATGATATCCGTGGTCCTGTTTTGGAAGAAGCCATGCGAATGCGAGCAAACGGAGAAAAGATTTTACGTCTGAATACAGGAAATCCAGCAGAATTTGGTTTTACAGCGCCAGACGAGGTCATTCATGACTTGATTATGAATGCGCGTGATAGTGAAGGTTATTCTGACTCAAAAGGGATTTTCTCAGCCCGTAAGGCTATCATGCAGTATTGCCAATTGAAGAAATTCCCAAATGTAGATATTGATGATATCTACCTTGGAAATGGCGTCAGTGAGTTGATTGTCATGTCCATGCAGGGGCTTTTGGACAATGGGGATGAAGTCTTAGTGCCAATGCCAGACTATCCTCTCTGGACAGCAGCTGTCAGCCTAGCTGGGGGAAATGCCGTTCACTATATCTGTGATGAAGCTGCAGAATGGTACCCAGATATTGACGATATCAAGTCAAAAATCACTTCCAATACCAAGGCAATCGTCCTTATCAATCCAAACAACCCAACTGGAGCCCTTTATCCTAAGGAACTCTTGTTGGAGATTATTGAGATTGCCCGTCAAAACGATTTGATTATCTTTGCGGATGAAATTTACGACCGCATGGTCATGGATGGACATGTGCATACGCCTGTGGCGAGCTTGGCACCAGATGTTTTCTGCGTCAGCATGAATGGTCTATCAAAATCTCACCGTATCGCTGGTTTCCGTGTGGGTTGGATGGTCTTGTCTGGACCTAAGACACATGTTAAAGGCTATATCGAAGGACTCAATATGCTGTCCAATATGCGCCTTTGCTCTAACGTTTTGGCCCAACAAGTCGTACAAACTTCCTTGGGTGGTCACCAATCAGTCGATGAATTGCTCCTTCCTGGTGGACGAATTTACGAGCAAAGAAATTTCATCTATAATGCTATTCAAGAGATTCCAGGTTTGTCTGCGGTTAAACCCAAGGCTGGGCTCTATATCTTTCCTAAAATCGACCGCAATATGTACCGTATCGATGATGATGAGCAGTTTGTCCTTAATTTCTTGAAGCAGGAAAAGGTTCTCTTGGTTCATGGTCGAGGCTTTAACTGGCAGGAACCAGACCACTTCCGTATTGTTTATCTTCCTCGTGTTGATGAACTAGCCCAAATCCAAGAAAAGATGACTCGTTTCTTGAAACAGTATCGTAGATAGGGCTTACATTCGAAAAAGCTGGAAACATTTGCCTAGAGCTATTGACAAAAGTGAAAGAATCAGATAGAATAGTAAAGTATGTTTAGTAACTGATCACTTTATAGCCGGCTAAACGAATACAAAATCTATGAGGAGGTATTCATCGTGAAACGTACTTATCAACCAAGTAAACTTCGTCGTGCGCGCAAACACGGATTCCGTAACCGTATGTCAACTAAAAACGGTCGTCGCGTATTGGCAGCTCGTCGTCGTAAAGGACGCAAAGTTTTGGCTGCATAATCCAAACGAATTCTATCAAAAATCAGTAGGAACTCGAGTCTACTGATTTTTATTTTTGTAAAAAAGTACAAAAAGCTTTATGTTTTTGCTCGAATAGTGTATAATATTTCACATACTGTAAAAATGGAGAATAATCATGAAGAAATCAAAAGTTATGCTTTTTGGAACTATGGCTTTGACAGCAGGTCTAGCTTTAGCAGCGTGTGGATCATCTCAATCAAGTAATGCAGACAAGACTTACTCTTATATCTTTGTCAATAACCCAGATACCTTGGATTATATTACCTCTACACGAGATTCTACATCTAGTATCACAACTAACTTGATTGATGGTTTGTTGGAAAATGACCAGTACGGCAATCTTATCCCGTCTATGGCTGAGTCATGGACTGTGTCAAAAGATGGTTTGACCTACACTTATAAGATCCGTCAGGGGGCAAAATGGTACACTTCTGAAGGAGAAGAGTATGCGGATGTAACAGCTCATGACTTTGTGACTGGTCTAAAGTATGCGGCTGATAAAAAGGCTGAAAACTTGTACTTGGTACAAGACTCTATCAAAGGGCTAGCAGACTATGTTGAAGGGAAATCATCTGATTTTGGAACTGTTGGTGTTAAGGCAGTGGATGATTACACGCTACAATACACCCTCAACCAACCTGAGACTTATTGGAACTCTAAAACAACAGCAAGTATCCTTAGTCCGGTAAACGAAGCTTTCTTGAAGTCTAAGGGAGATGACTTTGGAAGTGTGACGCCATCAAGCATCTTGTCAAATGGTCCTTACTTGTTTAAGTCCTTCACATCAAAATCTTTGATTGAATTTGATAAAAATCCTAACTATTGGGATAAGGACAATGTTAAAATCGAGAAAGTGAAGCTTTCTTTCTTTGACGGTTCTGACCAAGATAGCATTACAAGAGGATTTTTGGAAGGCAACTACACAGATGGTCGTATCTTCCCAACAAGTTCAGTCTTTGCTGAACTCAAGAAGGGCAATGAGGACAAGATTACCTATACACCACAAAACTCAGTTACTTTCTATTATCTTTTCAACGTTAATCGTCAAAGTTACAAGCAGACTATGAAACAGTCTGATAAGGAAAAGACAGATTCACGCGCAGCTATGCAAAATAAAGATTTCCGTCAGGCTATCAACTTTGCCTTTGACCGTCATGCTTATGCAGCGCAGACAAATGGTGAAGATGGAGCAGACCGTATCTTACGTAACACAGTTACACCAAGTAACTTTGTCCAAGTTGGCGATAAGAACTTCGGTGACATTGTCAATGAAAAAGTTGTCAACTATGGTAAAGATTGGGCAAATATCAACCTAAACGATGGTAAGCAAGCCTTCCTGAATCCTGAAAAGGCTAAGGAGAAGTTTGCTAAGGCCAAAGAAAGTCTGCAAGCTCAGGGAGTAACTTTCCCAATTCATTTGGATATGCCAGTTGACCAGACTGCTAAGTTAGATGTGCAACAGGCTGGTTCTTTCAAACAAACAGTAGAAGCCACTCTTGGTAAGGAGAATGTAGTCATCGATGTTATCCAACTTTCTCCAGATGAAAAAGACCAAGCAACCTACTTTGCAGATACGGCAGAACAAAAAGATTACGATATCGACATCTCAGGATGGGGTGGAGACTACTCAGATCCGAAGACTTACCTAGCCATCCTTGATCCAGAGACAGGTTCTCAGTTGAAAAACATGGGCTTGACTGAAGGAAAAGACAAGGAAATTAAGGACAAGATTGGTCTTTCTGACTACAAGAAACTCTTGGATCAGGCTGATGCTGAAATCACAGATACTCAAGCTCGTTATGAAAAATACGCTGAAGCCCAAGCTTGGTTGACAGATAGTGCCCTCTTCCTACCAGTTCAAAGTGGCGGAGCCAACCCAATTTTCCGTAAGACTGTACCGTTTACAGGTCCATTCTCATTCGTTGGTCATAAGGGAAATGCAGACAACTATAAATATGTTGAATTGCAAAAAGAGCCAGTAACTGCTAAACAGTACCAAGAACTCTATGAAAAATGGCTAAAAGAAAAAGCTGAGTCAAATAAAAAAGCTCAGGAAGATTTAGCTAACCATATTCAATGATATTCCTAGTCATGCTTTTCAGTTAATACTCTTCGAAAATCTCTTCAAACCACATCAGCGTTGCCTTACCGTATATATGGTTACTGACTTCGTCAGTTTCATCTACAACCTCAAAGCAGTGCTTTGAGCAGCCTGCGGCTAGCTTCCTAGTTTGCTCTTTGATTTTCATTGAGTATAAGCATAGTGGCTGGATTCAGAAAAAGGCTCTACCAGACGCTTTTTGGTTCTGGTAGGGCCTTTTCTTTATTCTTTTAAGTGATAGGAGTAGCTAGCGACAACGACGTCTTGGTGCCAACGACGAGCGTATTTGAGCTGGAGCCTCATCTGATTGTGCAGATATTTTGCCAAGGTTTATTAGGGATAAACTGGGATACTAGGACCACTTGCTCAGTTCCATAGGCAATGGAGGACAGAGCGTCGCTTGACAACATGGCTAGTGCCTGCATTTTTCCCAGTAGTCCCCCTTCGCCTTCGGTTAAGGACTTAAGAGGCCGACCGATAAAGGTCTGTTTTAATTTTGTAAACATGGTCATTTTCTTTGTTGAAAAATTCAATAAGTGTTATTATACAGCTTTGGAAAAAGAGCGTCAAGAGATGATAATGGGTTCTAGAATATTTTTTACAGATGAGGAGAGAGGTCAGTTTTTTTGCTATAATAGTAGATAGAAAACGAGGTTAGAAGAGATGATTTTTGATACACATACACACTTGAATGTAGAAGAATTTGCAGGTCGTGAGGCAGAAGAAATTGCCTTGGCTGCTGAGATGGGGGTTACGCAGATGAATATTGTGGGTTTTGATAAACCGACGATTGAGCGTGCCTTGGAGTTGGTAGACGAGTATGAGCAACTTTACGCGACTATTGGTTGGCATCCTACAGAAGCTGGTACTTACACAGAGGAGATTGAAGCCTACTTGCTTGACAAGCTCAAGCATCCCAAGGTTGTGGCTCTAGGTGAAATTGGCTTGGATTATCATTGGATGACATCGCCTAAGGAAGTGCAGGAGCAGGTTTTTCGTCGTCAGATTCAGTTATCTAAGGACTTGAATTTACCTTTTGTTGTCCATACCCGTGATGCGCTGGAAGATACCTATGATATTATCAAGAGCGAGGGAGTTGGCCCTCGAGGTGGTATCATGCATTCTTTCTCAGGAACTCTTGAATGGGCAGAGAAGTTTGTCGCGCTTGGTATGACCATTTCCTTTTCAGGAGTAGTGACTTTCAAGAAGGCAACCGATATCCAAGAGGCTGCTAGAGAACTTCCTTTGGACAAGATTTTGGTGGAAACGGATGCGCCTTACTTAGCACCTGTACCCAAGCGTGGTCGCGAAAATAAAACGGCCTACACTCGCTATGTAGTGGACTTTATAGCTGACTTGCGTGGGATGACGGTAGAAGAGCTAGCGGTGGCAACGACTGCAAATGCAGAGCGCATTTTTGGATTGGACAGTAAGTAATGAAAGAGAAAATTTCCCAAGTTATCGTGGTCGAAGGTCGCGATGATACGGCCAATCTCAAACGTTATTTCGAGGTAGAGACCTATGAGACTAGAGGTTCTGCCATTAATGACCAGGATATAGAGCGGATTCAGCGCCTGCACCAGCGTCATGGAGTCATTGTCTTTACAGACCCAGATTTTAATGGGGAGCGGATTCGTCGCATGATTATGACGGCCATTCCAACAGTTCAGCATGCCTTTCTCAAACGAGATGAAGCTGTTCCCAAGTCCAAGACCAAGGGGCGTTCTCTGGGAATTGAGCATGCCAGCTATGAAGACCTGAAAACGGCTCTAGCTCAGGTTACAGAACAATTTGAACATGAGAGTCAGTTTGACATCAGTCGTAGCGACTTGATTCGCCTTGGTTTTCTAGCAGGGGCAGACAGCCGTAAGCGAAGAGAATATCTAGGAGAGGCTCTCCGAATCGGCTATTCTAACGGCAAGCAACTCCTCAAACGCTTAGAGTTGTTTGGGGTTACTTTAGCAGAAGTGGAAGAAGCTATGAAAAGTTATGAGTAGGAAAGATGTGAACGTTACAATTTTTTAAGTTTCACAGTATTTTTCGAAGCAGGTAGAAGAGGAGACGTCTGATGTTAATTGGTCAAAAAATTAAAGAGATTCGGATAGAAAAAGGAATTAGTCGTCCAGATTGTTGTGGAGATGAGCAAGAACTGACAGTTCGTCAACTGTCGCGAATTGAAAGTGGAGCTTCGCAACCGAGTTTGCCGAAGTTAGACTATATTGCTCGCCGGTTAGGAGTTCCAGCTTATAGCCTTATGCCGGATTTTTCAGCTCTTCCTTCTGCTTATTTAGAATTGAAATACCAGATTTTACGTGAACCAATCTATGGTAAAGAAGAGGAATACGATAAGAAAGAAGCGTGTTTGGAAGAGATAGAGAACTTGTTTTATGAGCAACTTCCTAGTGAGGAAAAAGTATGGTTCGAAGCTACTAGAGCAACGATAGATGTTATTCGAAGCGGACGATCAGAATACGGGGAAACCGTACTGGACGATTATTTTAAAACAATTTATGATAAGGAATTGTTTTTGATAAATGAATTAGAAGTTATCAACTTATATTTTGCTATAGTGCTTACAAAGATAAAACAAGGTCAAAGTCAGATTTCAGAAATTGAAAGAATTCATTCGTTTTTAGTTCGTTTGGCAAATCATGTGGAATTAATTTCACCAGAATATCTGTTTGCTTTAAGTAATACTTTGTTTTCGGGTCTTGCCTGTTTGGATAATTTATCGACTTATGATTCACTAGAAACCTATATCTTTAGCCTTAATCACATAATGGAAAAAACACAAGATTTTCAGAAGAAACCAATTATATTAATGTTGGAGTGGAAATTATCCCTAATAATAAAAAATGATTATGTCTCTGCCGAACAGTTCTATCAGAAATCGAAGCTATTTGCTGATATAATAGAAAATTCTTATTTAGTTACTATGTTGGAGAAACAATGGCAAGAAGATTTAAAAAAATATTTATAAACATAGTGAAGCAGTGACAAAAATGTCCTTGTTCTGATCTTGAAACAGTTCTAAAGTTCGTCTTTAGAGCTGTTTTTTAGATATAAGCTAAAAATGGCACGAAATGGTTCTATTTTAAGGACATTGATGTCCTTGGTAGTGTGATAAAGATGGAGTATAATGACTATAAAAGTTCATTTCAGGGTGCTATTTTGACAATTTAGAGAAAAACAAATAATTTTAGAATATCATTTGGTAATATAATAGTATCGAGGAGTATCAATATGAAATAAACAGTTAAAAAATTAGCCCTTGTAGCGAGCATTGCAGCAACATTAGGTGGAGGTGTAGCAGTTGTCTCTGCTGCCGTTCAATACCCAGAAGGTGGTGTTTGGACTTATGGTTCAGGTGACGGAGGTGCTTACTCAAACTACTATCACTCTTCAGAATATCATAGCTCAACAGTTGTTAGTAGAAAAACTGGTTCATCTGATAAGGGATATGCTGATGCTGGAGGGACTTCTCGTGCATGGATTCGTACTTCTTGGGGAGAGAAAGTTGCATTCTACTATAATGTTTAGAATGGTATAGCCCTATTGTTTAGCTTTACTTGGTCACCTTCTCACTAAGTGACCAAGTAACTTTTTGGAGGAAATGATGAAACGTTTATTTATTTTGATTTCAATGGTATTGGTATCGCTTTATATGGT
>CAUQZY010000023.1:0-22958 GCA_963522395.1 uncultured Streptococcus sp. | reverse complement strand
AACCGATAACGGCGATTTTTTTACCGTCAAGTGCTGCTACTTTAACATCTTTTTCATATTCCATTTGAACTGCCATTGTTTTTCTCTCTTTTCTATTATTTATTGTCTTTTAGGCTGGTTTAACAAATTTAAGTTGGATTTTTATACTCAATGAAAATCAAAGAGCAAACTAGAAAGCTAGCCGCAGGTTGCTCAAAACACTGTTTTGAGGTTGCAGATAGAGCTGACGTAGTTTGAAGAGATTTTCGAAGAGTATTAATCGCGGGTAAATCCAGTTGCACCCGTACGAGCAATATTTCGAATACCATAAGGTCGAATAACTCGTAATAGAGCCTCGCTCTTTTCAGCATTCCCAGTCATCTGAATGGTAATTGAGCTCGGTGCCACATCTACCACTGTTGCACGGAATGGTTGAATAATGGCTAAAATTTCTGCCCGTTTTTCAGCTGGGGCTGAAACCTTGACCAAAATAACCTCACGCTCCAAATGGGGCTTGTCCGTAATATCTCGAATGCGAATCACATCAATCTGGCGATTGAGTTGTTTGATGATTTGCTCCACTTCATCGTGAGAAGCTACATCAATAATAATGGTAATACGTGATACATTTGGATCTTCTGTAATTCCAACTGAGATGCTCTCAATATTAACCTGACGACGAGACAAGACTCCTGTAAAGCGGTTAAGAACACCTGAACGATTCTGTAGTTTAGCTGTTAACATTCTACGCATGGAATTTCACCCCCAACATCTCATGATTACTCTTGCCAGCTGGTACCATTGGTAAAACTTGCTCCTTACGAGAAATATCAACTTCAATTAGCATTGGGATATCTTCAGTTATAACCTTAAGATCCTCTTCTAGAGTCTCAGGATTATCAAACTTATAGTTTTTAATTCCATAAGCCTGTGCCATCAGCTGAAAGTCAGGAAGGACATCAAAAACAGATTCTGAAGTTCTACCTTCATAGAAGGCTTCCTGCCACTGGCGAACCATCCCAAGCGAGTGATTGTTGAGAATCACAACCTTGATTGGAATCTTATAAATGTTTAGAATCGCCAATTCCTGGTTGGTCATTTGAAAACCACCATCACCAACAAACAAGACAACTTCCTTGTCAGGATTCGCAATTTTAGCTCCAATTGCTGCTGGGATCCCAAAGCCCATGGTCCCCAAACCACCTGATGTAACCAACTGACGTTCATTTTGATATGGATAATACTGGGCTGTCCACATCTGATGTTGCCCAACATCTGTGACAACAATGGCATCTCCCTTGGTCAACTCACCAATTCGCTCAATAACGGCTTGAGGTTGAACAACTCGTTCTTTCTTATCATAAGAACGAACACGCTCTTTATCTTTTGTGACTTTTTCAATCCACTTTTCAGTATTGTTATGAACTGTCGGTTCTGCTAATAGCATTTGCAAGGCCTTCTTAGCATCACCAACAACTGGGATATCCACATTGATAATCTTTCCAATCTCTGCTGGGTCAATATCAATATGGGCAACCTTAGCATTTTTAGCAAAGGTCTTAGGATTTCCAGTTAAGCGATCATCAAAACGGGAACCAATATTAATCATAAAATCTGCTTCAGTCATGGCAATGTTAGCTGCAAATGAGCCATGCATCCCTCCCATTCCAAGGAAAAGAGGATGACTGGTTGCAATTGTTCCCTGACCTAAAAGACTCGTCACAACGGGAATTTGATAGCGCTCTGCAAATTCATTTAATTCTGCAGCAGCTTCTGCATAACTAATTCCACCACCTGCTAGTAATACCGGTTTTTTAGCCTTTGATAGTTGCTTCAGGATTTTCTTAATCTGCATATCATTAGGTTCAAGAGTCGGTTGATAACTTGGTAAATTTACCTCAGGTGAATAAATGAAGTCAGTCTCTAAAGCAGAAACATCTTTAGGAAGGTCGATGACGACCGGTCCTGGTCGGCCTGTTGTAGCAATATGCACTGCCTCCGTCACAATTCGAGGAATATCTGCCGTCTCACGTACCTGATAGTTGTATTTGGTGATTGGCATGGTAATCCCGACAATATCCGCTTCTTGAAAAGCGTCTTTCCCAATTCCAGCTCGAGCTACCTGACCTGTAAAGACCAAAAGGGGAACGCTATCACTCATGGCATCAGCAATCCCTGTAATGGCATTTGTTGCTCCCGGTCCACTTGTGACGACAGCAACACCCAACTTTCCAGTTGATTTGGCGTAACCCTCAGCTGAATGTAAACAACCCTGCTCATGGCGACCTAAAATATGTCGAATGCCTTTAAAGCTATATATTGCATCGTAAAAAGGCAAGACTGCACCACCAGGATAACCAAAAATGGTATCAACTCCCAAATCACGAAGTGTTTCCAATACTAGGTCAGACCCCGTCTTAGGAGATTCTAAACTGATTTTCTCCATTATTCCCCTTTCTTTTCTCTTAAAAATAACTTGTTACTATCATACCATTTTTTCAAAAATTTTCAAGATAAAAGAAGAAATTTTCTGAATTTTCTATTTTAACGTTTGTTTATGAATAATATTTTTATATGAAATATACCATTTTTTTCTTAGAATACAAAAAGAACTGATTTCTCAGTTCTTCATTCATCTTATTCCACACTAAATAGGTATGGGTAAACAGGTTGTTGTCCTTGGTGGATTTCAACTTCAACATCTTCGAATTCTTCTGCGATTTCTTGAGCAATTTCATTTGCAAGTTCTTCGCTTCCGTCTTCACCGACATAGAAAGTAACGATTTCACTATCTTCGTCTAACATATGTTTCAATGTTTCTGTCAAGGTTTGGTGCATATCAGGATTTGATACGAGGATTTTCCCATCCACCATTCCAAGATTGTCATTTTCATGGATTTCTAAACCATCAATCGTTGTATCACGCACAGCTGTTGTCACACTTCCGCTGACTACATCACTAAGGGCTGCTGTCATACGTTCTTTGTTTTCTTCGATTGACTTACTTGGGTCAAAGGCCAAAAGACTTGTCAAACCTTGAGGAAGAGTACGTGCTTCTACAACAACTGCTGGCGTTTCCAAAACTTCTGCAGCAGATTGAGCCGCCATAAAGATATTCTTATTGTTTGGCAAGAAAATGATGTTTCGAGCATTGACATGTTCAACAGCCTTGATAAAGTCCTCTGTTGAAGGGTTCATGGTTTGCCCACCTTCAATAATATAATCAACGCCTTGGGCACGGAAGATATCTGCCAAGCCTTGACCAGCCACTACGGCAATGAGAGCAAATTCTTTTTCCTCAGTAAGTTGACTAACTTGAGATGCTTCCTTTTCAACTTGCGCTTCATGTTGGTTACGCATGTTGTCCACTTTTACCTTGACCAAGCTACCATATTTAAGACCCTCTTGCATGACCAAACCTGGGTCTTCTGTATGAATATGAACTTTAACGATTTCATCGTCATTAACAACAAGGAGTGAATCTCCAAGCTCGTTCAAATAGTTACGGAATTCCTCATAATCAAAGTCTTTGATATAAGTTGGTCCATGCTTAAGAGCTACCATAATCTCTGTACAATAACCAAAAGTAATGTCCTCAGTTGCCACATGACCAGCTACAGACTTATGATGTTCTGCATTGATCATTTCGCTCATGTTGGCTGGAGTAGCTACAAAGTCCTCAGAAGCGCTGAATTCGCCAGTAAGTGCCGAAAGGAATCCTTCATAGATAAAGACCAAACCTTGACCACCTGAATCTACCACTCCAACTTCCTTGAGGACTGGAAGCATGTCTGGTGTTTTAGCAAGGGCTGTTTTAGCACCTTCTAAAGCAGCCCGCATGACTTCAACTGCGTCATCTGTCTGCTCTGCCTTCTTCTTAGCACCAATAGCAGCACCACGAGAAACTGTCAAAATAGTTCCTTCAACTGGTTTCATAACAGCCTTGTAGGCTACTTCAACACCTGATTGGAAAGCAAGGGCCAAATCTTGACCATCCAACTCTTCTTTGTCCTTAATAGCTTGTGAAAATCCGCGGAAAAGCTGAGAAGTGATAACACCTGAGTTTCCACGCGCACCCATCAAAAGCCCTTTGGCAAGAATGCTTCCTACCTCTCCAACTGTAGAAGCTGGCTTGTCTGCCACCTCCTTAGCACCATTTTCGATGGTCATTCCCATATTTGTCCCGGTATCTCCATCTGGAACTGGAAAGACGTTTAATGAATTGACATATTCAGCTTGCTTATTCAAGCGAGTTGATGCAGCCTGCACCATTTCTTGAAATAAGCTAGTAGTAATTTTTGACACGGTTATTCTCCTACAACTTTGATATTTTGAATGTAGACATTTACAGTCTGAGCAGTAATTCCAAGTTGGTTTTCCAAACTAAAACGAACACGCTCTTGAATGTTTTTTGACACTTCGCTAATCTTTGTTCCGTAGCTCAACACGGTATATACATCAACTGCAATACTGCCATCTTCGGCTGCCTTTACGACGACACCTTTGGAATAATTTTCCTTACCTAGAAGGGCTTGGAAATTATCTTTGAGGGCATTTTTACTAGCCATACCGACCACACCAAAAATCTCAGTTGCTGCACCACCTACGACGGTTGCAATCACTTCATCTGTTAGTTCGATTTGACCATCTTTTGTATTAATTTTTACAGTCATCCTTTTTACCTCAACTAGTTGATACTCTATTTTATCATATTTCAGCCCAAGTGTAAAAGCAGAATACTGTCTCAGCGGATATTTACTCTATTATTCAAATGATGTTATACCCGTAATAAAAGAAAAAAGACCCTAAGGTCTCCTTTACTTTTATTATTAAACGCGTTCAACTTTACCTGATTTCAAAGCACGAGCTGAAGCCCAAACTTTTTTAGGTTTACCATCGATAAGAACAGTAACTTTTTGAAGGTTTGGTTTTACGGCACGTTTTGTTTGGTTCATCGCGTGTGAACGGTTGTTTCCTGATACAGTCTTACGACCTGTAAAGTAACATACTTTAGCCATTTGTGTTTTCCTCCTATTAGATCTAATATAGCGGATGTGCTAGCACCACATACCGTACTATGTTATCACACTTTCTTCTTTTTTGCAAGGGAATTGGAATATTTTTTTATTTAACGTAGACAATTCCCAACTTCCCAAAGGCCACATCTCCACGGATAATCAAGGTTTTGCTGGTTGGGGCTAGAGGAGTATCTGCCTTGGCTACGCCACAGAAAGTTTCTACCTTTAAATCAACTCCCCAATGTTGAGGAACATAGATAACTGCATTTCCAAAACCGACTTCTATCTTCAAGGTTGCGCTATCTCCCAACATCTCTGCATTGTCATAGTAGATCTTGGCATTTCCAAAACCAACTTCTACTAGATCCTCTACCAATTCTTGATCTTGCTTGTAGAAAGTCCCAGTCCCAAAAGCGACTTCCTTATCTGTAAGAATGGTCTTTTCACCATCATACCACCATTTTTTCCCATTCCAAGTTCTGTTAGAATGAGTGAGTGCGCTGACACCCATTACGATTAAAATACTAGCCCAGAACAATGACTGATTGGGAATTGGTAAAATGCCATAAAAGTGGTTAGCAATCATTAAGGCTACTAGAGCTGTAAAAGAGGCTGAAGTTAAGTGACGACGCAACAAAGCTCCAACTGATTGATAGGCAAAAAAAGCAATACCAATCAAGGGCCAAATCTGCCCTCCAAATGAAGGGATTCCAAAATTCCCCTGTAATAATACTAAAGCTGCCAATACTAGCAACACAATACCAAATGCTTTCTTTTTCATCTTCTTACCTCATGTTTCTTAGATTTTCTTTTAGGAGGGATTGGTAATGCCGTGACACATGAACCTCCTTGTGGGTCTGATAAAAGGAAATGGTGCCCGTTCCTGAAAAGGACTTGTCCACCGAATAGACTTGCCGAATATTAGCGATCGTTGACTTGGATACCCGACTAAAATAGCGAGGAAGGATAGCCTCTAACTCATAGAGTTTAAGCCGAACCTCGTAGGCATCTTTCTGGGTATGGGCATAAATCTTGCTACCTTCCGTCTCAAAGAAGAGAATTTCCGACAAATCCAGATAATATTCACCCGTCCCCTTGTAAAAAATCAACCTAGGAGACTTGGATTCTTGCAAGAGACGCTGTAAATCCGCAATCTCATCTGTCAAAGCCGCTGCCTTGATGACAATTTCAGTTTCCTCTAAATTGCTGTCAATTTCGATTCGTAACTTCATTCCATCTCCTTTCTGACTCTACTATATCAAAGCTAAAATAAGAAAACAAGAGCAAAAAAGCAAGTGGTTACTTTAGACCCGTAAGTGGTTGTAAGGCTACCTTAACTTACAGGTCAAAATAGAAAGAAAATCACACCCCACACAAGACCACAAATATAGCCAACCACTACATCCTTAGGATAATGCACTCCACCTAAGACTCTCACTAGACCGAGGAGAGCTGACAAGACCAACAAGATAACCCCTACAGATAAACTAGCATGTAAGCAAGCCATGGAGATAATGGTTGCTGAAAAGACATGACGGCTGGGCATAGACTGACCAGGACTATCTCTGTCAAGCAAGGGTTTAATAGTCCATTCCTCATAAGGCCTAGGAGCATTGATTTTCTTACGAAGAAGGGATAAAATCACAAAACCTGTAGCAGGGATAAACACATAGATCAAGATTTGTCTCCCAAGTCCTTCTTGGAAATAGGTAGTGACTAATAAGGCTATATAAACTATAGGCATAACTACGGTCATGAACCTATTGAAAGCTCTTAACAGTCTCAGAAAGATAGGCTTATTTTCAATCTTACCAGCAATATGGTTATACCATTCTTGATAATTTTTCATATATTTTCTCATCACTTACTCAAATTTTGCTTATAGGGAAGCACTTGTCTTCTAGTATAGTGCAGAAAAAGAAGGCCGTCAAGCCTTCTTTCGATTTATTCTTCTGCTTCGTCTTCTGTAAATTGACTGTTGTAGAGGTCAGCGTAGAAACCAGCTTGCGCCATCAGCTCATCATGACTTCCTTGCTCGATGATATTGCCATCTTTCATGACAAGAATCAGATCAGCATTTCGGATAGTAGACAAGCGGTGGGCGATGACAAAGGAAGTTCTTCCCTCCATCAATCGGTCCATGGCTTTCTGAATCAATTCCTCAGTACGGGTATCAACCGAAGAGGTCGCTTCATCTAAGATTAGGAGTGGCGCATCTTTTAACAAAGCACGAGCAATAGTCAAGAGTTGTTTTTGTCCGACAGACAAAGTCACTGTATCATCCAAGACGGTATCGTAACCATCTGGTAGGGTCATGATAAAATGGTGAATCCCTACAGCCTTGCTGGCTTCAATCACGCGCTCATCACTAATACCCTCTTGGTTATAGATAAGATTGTCGCGAATGCTTCCTTCAAAGAGCCAGGTGTCTTGCAAGACCATTGAAAAGGCATCGTGTACTTCCGAACGCTTCATCTCCTTGGTATCCACACCATCGATACGGATACTTCCCTTATCAATCTCATAGAACTTCATCAAAAGATTGACAATAGTTGTCTTACCAGCTCCAGTCGGTCCGACAATGGCAACCTTTTGACCTGCATGAGCCGTCGCAGAAAAGTCATGGATAATGGTTCGCTCTGGTGTGTAACCAAAGGAAACTCGATCAAAGACCACTTGACCTTTCATATCGCTCAATTGTCTTTCTTTATGGGATTCGTCTTCCATTTCCTCTTCAGCTAGGAATTCGAAGACACGTCCCATAGCTGCACTAGCCTGTTGCAAACTAGTAATCCCTTGAGCGATTTGCGAAAGGGGCTGAGAAAAGATACGAACGTAGGCCATAAAGGCAACGATAATCCCGATACTAATCTGCCCATTTAAGGCCAAGGCTGCACCAACGATAATCACCAAGGCATAGCTAAAGTTCCCAATAAACATCATAATCGGCATCATAATCCCTGAAATAAACTGAGATTTCCAGATACTGTCATATAGACGATGGT
Organism: uncultured Streptococcus sp.; assembly: GCA_963522395.1. Taxonomy (GTDB): domain Bacteria; phylum Bacillota; class Bacilli; order Lactobacillales; family Streptococcaceae; genus Streptococcus. Next base: position 14,956 of record CAUQZY010000023.1, on the reverse strand, counting down.
TTAATGTCGCAAATTCTTCTTTGGTACTCTCAATAGCATTATAACTGGTCACCACATTATGGCCAGAGTACATTTCCTCCACATAGCCATTGACAGCCGCCAAATCCTGTTGCTGACTCTTAAAGAATCCCTGCGATTTGCCCATAAAGACGGACACGAAGGCAAAACCGATAAGAGTTGAAACAACCGTCACCAAGGCTAAAATCCAGTTCATTCCAAACATGGTTACCAAGACTGCCACGACCAGTAAAGTTGATGAAAGAACCGTTCCCAGACTTTGATTGAGAGACTGGGCTGCAGTATCAACGTCATTGGTTACACGAGACAAGGTATCTCCTTGAGAATGTCCATCAAAATATCCCAAAGGTAGGCTATTGATTTTCTCTGCAATCGCTCTTCTCAAACGCTCTGAAAAACGTTGAATAGCTGTTGTAAACAGAAAGGCCTGCAAATAATTTGATAGAAGCCCAATCACATAAATCACGGCTAAAAAACCACCAATAGTTGCAACCGCCGCGACATCTACACTGGTTCCCAGACCACTGGCAATGATATTGGTCATTTCCTTGATGCGGGTTGGGCCATAAACAGTAATGATATTGGATAGGATTGTTGCTAGAAAGGCAATCAAAAGGGCAAACTGGAGACCTGCAAGATAGGGTTTACTCTGTTTCCAAAGAGACATTTTTTTATTTTCCATGTTCCAATTCCTCCTTCGATAGTTGTGAATAGGCAATTTCTTGGTAAACTTCGTTATTAGCTAGAAGTTCCTTGTGGGTGCCTTGTCCCACGACTTTTCCTTGATCCAAGACCAAAATCAAATCTGCATCCATAATCGTTGAAATACGTTGTGCAACGATAAGTTTGGTCATAGATTTGGTTTTCTCTGCTAGCTCTTGGCGTAGGACACGGTCTGTCTTGTAGTCCAAGGCTGAGAAGGAGTCATCAAAGATGAGGATTTCTGGCTTCCGAGCCAAGGCACGCGCAATAGCCAGACGCTGTCTTTGACCACCTGAGAAGTTGGTTCCTCCTTGGGCCACTTCTGACTCTAAGCCCGCTTCCTTGTCTTCGATAAAGTTCTTAGACTGGGCCAACTCCAAAGCCTGCCACATAGTCTGCTCACTAAGTGGTGTTTCTTGACTCTGTCCAAAGTCTAGATTGCCCTTGACATCACCTGAAAAGAGAACCGCTTTCTGAGGAATATAACCAACCTTGTTGCGCAAATCTTCTAAGGCATAGTCTTGAACATTGACACCGTCCACCAGAATTTCTCCTGCTGATACGTCGTAGAAACGTGGAATTAGATTGACCAGAGTTGATTTACCAGAACCAGTTGAACCAATAAAGGCCACTGTTTGACCAGTTTCTGCTTTAAAGCTAACATGTTCAACAACCGCCTCCGAATTTGCCGCATAGCGAAAGGTCACATCCTTAAACTCGATCTGACCTTTGATGTTTTCATCAGCAAGCTTCACTTGAGCAGGATTTTGGATAGAAGAATGCAAATCTAAAACCTGGTTGATCCGCTTGGCAGATACCATAGTTCGGGGAAGAACGATGAAGAGTGCTCCCATGAGAAGGAAGCCCATGACAACCTGTATGGCATAAGACATGAAAACAATCATGTCACTAAAGAGAGGCAGACGCGCTATCGGAGCAGCATCGTTAATCACATAGGCCCCAATCCAGTAAATCGCCACACTCAAACCACTTGAAATCCCCATCATGATGGGATTTAAAATCGCCATAAGACGGTTGACAAACAAATTCAAGCGTGTCAATTCATCATTTGCTGCTGCAAATTTTTCGTTTTGGTAATCCTCTGCATTGTAGGCACGAACAACACGAATACCTGTTAAACTCTCACGAGTAATACTGTTCAGTTTATCTGTCAACCCCTGAATTAAGGACTGTTTCGGAAAGGCTAGCGTCATCAAAACTGTTGTCATCAAAACGTTGACAATCACTGCCACAAATACGGCCCAGAGCCAGTATTCTGAATGACCTAAAATCTTCCCGATAGCCCAGATAGCCATAATCGGACCACGCGTAACCACTTGCAAGCCCATGGTAATCAACATTTGAACTTGAGTAATGTCATTGGTAGTACGAGTTAAAAGACTGGGAATAGAGAATTTCTTAATCTCTGTCTGCGAGTAATCTAAAACTCGGTTAAAAATATCACTCCTCAACCTACTAGTATAGGAAGCGGCCACTCTGGACGCAAAAAATCCAACTGCAACTGCGGACAAGAAGGCCAGAAAGGACATTCCCACCATCATACCTGCTGGTTGCCATAACTCATCCAAGTTGGTAGCCTGAGTTCCTAGTAAATCCGTGATTTTAGAGATATAGGTCGGCACTTCCAACTCTAGATAAACTGAAAAGCAGGTAAAGAGAATGGCTAGTAAAATCATCCCCCATTCTTTTCTACTAATTCGTTTGGCTAATTTCTTCATTATCTCCTCCTATTCTCTTGATATTTTCCTGTAGTTGAGCCAGGACTTTCTCAAAAATCAGTAATTCATCTTCATCAATGCCTTCCATCAACTGCTTGTCTATCCGTTCAAAAAAAGCCTTAACCTCTTGCATCTGAGAACGTGCTTTGTCCGTCAAACGAACAAATTTTGCCCGCTTATCTCTAGGATTCGCCTCCAATTCCACCAAACCATTTTGCACCATACGCTTGACCAGATTACTAGCAACAGATTTGGTAATATTGAGTTCCTGCTCGATATCCTTAATCAAGACCAAGTCTTGGTTTTTCTCACGATTATCCAAAAAACGTACAACCTGACCTTGAGGCCCACCCATAAATTCAATGCCACAACGTTTGGCTTCCTTTTGCACCATGAGGTGAATCTGATGACCAAAACGCTTAAAAACCAACATCGGTTTATCCATACTTACTCCTTTCTAACTACCACATTTAGTTCTCCTAGGAACTAAATAAGTTTCCATGAGAACTATTTTACCACTGTGAAAAGAGATGTCAAGAAAAAAGTTTTCATGAGAACTATCTTAGTTTAAATTGACATTAGGCAATATCTTTTATATAATAAGCACTAACTACTGTGGATAGAAATCCATTCACTCAATGAAGGGAGAAAACTTTCAAATGAAACCAGAAGAACAAAGAGTTTTAGGAATCTTAGCAACCATTTTTGGAGCCATCGCACTTTTAGGATCCTGGATCCCGTTTATTAACTACCTATCGTTGTTCATCGCCATCGTCGCATTTATCTTGGGGATTATCGGCCTTATCGTCAACCTCAAAAAACGGAAAACAATGGCTATTATTGGAACATCCCTGGCAGTTGCCTCTGTTGTACTTTTCTTTACGACTCAAGCACTATACGCTGATGTCTACAAAGAGTATGCCAAGGAGTTTAACCGTTCCTACATGGATACGAGTGCCTCAATGGAACGCGAAGAAAAAAGCGACTTGACAGACGATACCTTCGCCTGGACCCAAGAACAGTTCGACGCCTTAATCGAAGGTGACCTTGACAACAAAGGAAAAGGTGGTACCACCTACGAGGATATTATCAACAAACACGGAAAGCCAGATTCCGAGTTTGACTTCACTCTTGGGGGTTACAATACGAAAAAAATCACCTATATCTCTATTGGAGACAAGACTAAGACTGTTACCTTAACTTTTGCAAAAGATGACAATGGACAGCTCTTGCTCGTCCAAAAACATGCAGTCGGTCTAGGTCTAGAAAAAAGCAAGCAACAAAATGATTCTGAAACCTGAGTCTAAGTTCAAATATCAAAAAAACGAACAGCTAGTAAAACTGTTCGTTTTTCTATTAGAACCCATCTACGTTTGTGTAGATCTTTTGTACGTCTTCGTCGTCTTCAAGAACGCTGTAAAGTTTTTCAAAGGTTTCAAGGTCATCGCCTGACAATTCCACTTCTGACTGAGGAATCATTTCCAATTCAGTCACTTGGAATTCTTCGATACCTGACTCACGAAGGGCAACGATAGCCTTGTGAAGGTCAGTTGGAGCTGTGTAAACTGTGATTGTACCTTCTTCTGCTTCTACATCATCCACATCCACATCTGCTTCGAGCAATTGCTCAAAGACTGCGTCCGCATCTTCACCTGCAAATACGATAACACCCTTGTTGTCAAAAAGGTATGAAACAGAACCTGAAGCACCCATGTTTCCGCCATTTTTACCAAAAGCTGCACGGACATTAGCCGCTGTACGGTTGACATTTGAAGTCAAAGTATCAACAATCAGCATAGAACCATTTGGTCCAAAACCTTCGTAACGTCCTTCTGTAAAGGTTTCGTCTGTGTTTCCTTTAGCCTTATCCAAAGCTTTATCGATAACGTGTTTTGGCACTTGGGCTTGTTTAGCACGGTCGATAACGAATTTCAAAGCTGAGTTTGATTCTGGATCTGGATCACCTTTTTTAGCTGCTACATAGATTTCTACACCAAATTTTGCATATACTTTAGAGTTAGCTCCATCTTTAGCCGTTTTCTTGGCTACGATATTGGCCCATTTACGTCCCATTAGGAATCTCCTTTTTTCACATTTTAATCTTTCTTATTATAACACAAGTTTTTTCGATTTTCACTAGAGGAAATGGATTTTATTTAGCAAATACAGCTAGGATTGCACTTTGGTTACCAAGATTTCCTTGCCTTCTTTTATCAAGGGGTGACGAAACAGTGAGAAATACAGTTGAATGGTCATGGCAACCCAGATTAAGGGTTCGCAGAGGATAACTCCCTTATAGCCTGCCCAAGGGATAATCAAAACCACAAAAGCAATTTTCCCGATTAGTTCAATAAAACTAGAAACTAGAGGAAGGACTTTTTGCCCCAAACCCTGCAAGCAATTACGATAAATCAGTAAGAAACTCAAAATAGGATAAAAGGCTGAACTGATTTGCAGATAGAGACTTCCATTTTCTATCAAGTAACCATCTGTCGAACTAGCCAAGAAGGAAACCAAGGCTGGACTGGCAAAAAAGAGGAAGACACAAACAAAAACTGCCCAGGACATACTTAGACGACTGCCGATTCGAAGTCCTTGGACAATACGGTCTGTGCGCTTAGCTCCTAGATTCTGAGAAGTAAAGGTCGTCATAGAAGCAGAGATAGCGGTCATAGGAAGAAGGGCGAAAGCCATAATGCGTCGCGCCGCTGTCTGAGCACTAATAATCACGGCTCCAAAAGTATTGACAGAAGACTGTAAAATCACACTGCCGATGGACACAATCGAACTCATCAAGCCCATAGCCAAACCTTGCTCCAAGAGATCGGCGTATAAGGCCTTATCCCATTTGAAATGCTTGAGCTGAGGGAGTAGCTCAGGCACACTCTTACGGATATAATAAAAGCAAAGAACCGCTGATAAACCCTGCGAAATGATGGTAGCAAGTCCCGCGGATTGAACTCCCAGATGCAATTGCGTAATGAAATACAAATCCAAAACCACATTGACCAAGGCAGAAAAAATCAAAAATCCAAGGGCAGCTAGACTGTCTCCAATAGACCGCAACAAGCCTGCAAAGAGATTATAAGCAAAGCTAACGCCTACACAGGTCACAATCATAGAAATATATTGATAGGACTGAGGAAGGATTTCTCTAGGGGTATCCAAATACTGTAAAAGAGGATACAAGCCAAGAAAGCCCAGCAACATAACCACAATACTCAACAAAGCACCTAAAATCCAGGTGGCTGCTACTGCTTCCTTGATTTTAGTGAAATTCCGAGCCCCATAATAGCGGGCAATGACAATCCCCATGCCATTGCCAACACCAAGAGTAAAACCTACAATCAGGTCAAAAATTGCTGTCGTCGCCCCTACTGCAGCCAAGGATTCTTGACCCAGAAATCGTCCAACAATCAAGACATCAGCAGTATTATAGAGCTGTTGAAAAATATTGGACAGCAAGATTGGGAAGGCGAAGCTTAAGAGCGAGGGAAGAATCGGACCATGTATCAGGTCCACTGTTCGTTTTTTATTCATAAGGCTATTATATCAGCTTTCTAGAGGAGCGACAAGAAACAGCAAACTATAGATGATCTGAAAACTTGAACAAAAAACCGAAAAAGCAGCGGATGTTCTCCACTACTTTAACAGCTTATTCTTCAATTTCGATTTCAAGTTCATCGCCTAGGTCAAGAGTTACTTCTTCATTCACAGAATCTGCTTGAACTGCTTCATCTTTTTTGCTTTCAGCAGCTTCTTCTCCATCAATCAAACCAAATTGAACACGGACTTGATGGTCAATCTCATCAAAGACTTCTGGGTGATCTGCCAAGTATTTCTTAGCATTTTCAGAACCCTGCCCGATTTTCTCATCCTTGTAAGAGTACCAAGCTCCTGCTTTTTTGATGATATCCAAATCGCTTGCGATCTTCAAAAGTTCACCAGTCTTAGAAATCCCTTCTCCGTACATGATTTCAACGAAGGCTTCCTTAAATGGTGGAGCCACCTTGTTTTTCACGACCTTGATCTTAGTTTCTTTACCGACATTGGTATCTTTTTGGTCACCAGTTCCCTTGATTTGCGTACTTCCACGAACATCCAAACGGACTGATGCGTAGAATTTCAGAGCACGTCCACCAGGAGTTGTTTCTGGATTTCCAAACATGACCCCAACTTTTTCACGCAATTGGTTGATAAAGATGGCAATTGTTTTGGTTTTATTGATAGAAGCACCAAGTTTACGCATAGCCTGGCTCATCATACGAGCCTGCAAACCAACGTGGCTATCACCGATATCTCCATCAATTTCCGCACGAGGTACAAGGGCTGCAACTGAGTCGACCACGACAAGGTCAACTGCACCTGAGTCAATCAATTTTCCTGCAATCTCAAGACCTTGCTCTCCTGAGTCTGGTTGTGACAAGAGCAATTCGTCAATGTTGACACCAAGGGCCGCAGCATAAGCTGGATCGAGGGCATGTTCCGCATCGATAAAGGCTGCAATACCACCTTCTTTTTGTGCTTGCGCAACTGCATGAAGGGCAACCGTTGTCTTACCAGATGACTCTGGTCCATAGATTTCGATGATACGTCCCTTAGGATAACCACCTGAACCAAGGGCAATGTCAAGAGCCAAAGAACCTGAGCTCATCACTTGCACCTTTTGCTCGGCACGTTCACCCAAACGCATGATTGATCCTTTACCGAAGTCTTTCTCAATCAATTTAAGAGCGTCATTCAAGGCCTTTTCACGTTCTGCCCCAAATTTTTTTGAAATTTCTTCTAATTTTTTTGGTTTTTTCGCCATTCTATTCTCCTACATTCTAATGGTCCTCAGACCTATCTACTATTATATCAAAAGTTAGTCACTTAATAAAGCCTTGCGAACTAGGTTAAAGGCATGCATAACCGCAATATGACGTACATCTGCTCGACTTCTGCCTCCAATATTCACCTTGATGACCTCAGTTCCATGCTCTTGAGCCAAGCCTATAAAGACTGTCCCAGCTGGGTACCCTTCTAGGCTATCTGGTCCTGCCACTCCAGTCAAACTAATTCCAAAATCAGACTGGGTCTTGATTCGTGCCTGCTCAGCCATCTTCTGTGCTGTAAATTCAGACACTACACCCTGTTCTTCCAAATCCTTGGCAAGAATATCCAACATCTTTGATTTTTCCTCCAGGCTATAGGTTACAAAACCACCCTTAAATATACTTGAAACTCCAGAAAAATTCGCCACGGTCGCTTGGAAAAGACCTGCCGTCAAACTCTCTGCAGCCGTGATGGTTTTCCCTTGCCTTTTCAGTTCTTCTACCACAATGCTGGCTAAACTAGTTTCTTCCCCATAACCATAGCAAAGTTCTCGTAAACAAATTCCTTCAAAGGTCTGATAATCCAAGATTTGGTTTTCCAAGATATCCAGCACTTGATTTGCTTCTTCTTGACTGCTAACCTTTGTTGACAAGCGCAGTGTTACCTCTCCTGTCTTTGCATAGGGTGCCAAAGTAGGATCGGTTTGATTATCAATTAAATCAGCCAAAATGGTCACCAACTGACTTTCGCCAATTCCAAAGAAACGAAGAACTCGGGAATATAGCTTACTCCCTGTCATCAACTTAGGTAGAAGTTGGTTTAAAACCATCGCTTTTAATTCACTTGGTGGACCTGGAAGGACAACATAGGTCACTCCTTCGACTTCCAATATTCCTCCCACAGCCAGTCCTGTTTCGTTGGGCAGCGGAGTCGCTCCTTCTACAATTTGAGCCTGTCTTTCGTTATTCGGTGTTCGAGCATAGTCTGGTCTCTGGGCAAAAAAGACATCCAACTTCTCCTGCGCCTGAGGGTCAAAGACTAATTCTTTCCCTAAAAATTTAGCCAGGGTTTGTTTGGTCAAATCATCCTCAGTCGGCCCCAAACCACCTGTTAAAATCACCAGACTGCTACGTTGACTGGCAATCTCAAGCAGGGATAAGAGACGGGCTTCGTTGTCTCCTACAGCCGTCTGAAAATATACATCTACCCCAATCTCTGCTAATTTTTCCGATAAAAACTGGGCATTAGTGTTGACAATCTGTCCTGTCAAAATCTCTGTTCCAACAGCAATGATTTCTGCTTTCATGTTTCCTCCTACCTATCTATTCGTATTTTTTTGAAAAAATCGCAGGAAATTTCCCACGATTGATTTTTTTATTTATAGTAAGAAAGTTAATTGTCTTCGTCACCAACAGGTGTTCGTCCAAATAAATCTTCAAATAAGACAACATTTGTTTCAAGCTGAGTGACTTCTTCTTGTCCCAAAGAACGTCTCAAAAGATTCTGCATTTCCAACATGTGGTTTCTCGTAACAATTTGATAAGAAACGCCTTGTAGCATCTCCCCTTCACCCTTCAACTGTTGTGTTTCAATGGTTTTAAATGAATCTTTGTAGCCCAACAAGCTTGGAATACTTTTCGCAGATAAATCAATATTAGTCTGCATATTAGTACTTAGGGCTTTTAAGATAGACTGATAGTGACTGACACTATTTAAACTAAGAACTTTTTCAACAACTTTTTGAATGACTTCACGCTGACGCTTCTGACGTCCGTAGTCTCCTTCTGGATCTTGATAACGCATGCGTGAATAAACAAGCGCTTCTTCTCCATTTATTGTCTGTTCTCCAACGCCGATAGAAATGGTGTTAAATTCTTCTTGATCACTGATAGAAATAGGGAAACCTAGTGTATTATTGACCGTAATACCTCCCACTGCATCGACCAATTGTTGCAATCCTTGCATATTAACCATAATATAGCGATCAATGTGGATATTCATCATCTTTTGAATTGTTTCTATAGCAAGTTCTGCTCCACCACCAGCATAGGCAGCGTTTAGCTTCGCTTCTTCAATACTACCATCTTTATGTTGAATTTTAGTCAGGATATCGCGTTCCAAACTCATCATCGTCGTTTTCTTTGTGTGAGGATTGACAGTCAGCAAAATCATACTGTCACTATTTCCAGCCCATTGATCTGTACGCTCTATATTCCCAGTATCAACCCCCATTAACAGAATGGTCAAAGGCTCTGTTGCTTCAATAACCTTGGTTTCTTCTCCTATTTTTTTATAGGTCTTTGATAAGGTTTGTGTGCCTTGCTGATAAATAGTATACGCAAAAACACCGACACCCAAAACTGTCACAGCTAGAAAAGCTAGCACCATTCCAATAATTTTTTTAACCATATTTCTACTAATCTATCAGTTTACCCATCAAGTAAACATCGATAAATTTCCCTTCTTCTATATATGCTCCACGCTCTTGGCGACCTTCAATTACAAAGCCATGCTTTTGATACAGATGAACTGCTGCTTGATTACGAGTTTGGACAGTCAGTTGGAGACGACGCAGAATGCCACTTGCTTGTGCCCACTCTATGACTTCTTCAAGCAACAAATTTCCCAGTCCATTATTCCAATATTTCTTACCAATCACAATAAAGAGATCTCCAATATGACGAACTCTCTTACGTTGATCAGCTGTGATATTTACAATACCAGCAATTTTATCATTCAGTAAGGCAAGTAAAGTGATTTGATTTTCTGAGTGAGTCTGTTTATCCAAAAACAACTCCATCTCAGTATCTGTCAATAGAATGCCTTCCCCGTCCAGACTGGTAAAATCTGTCTCCAAACTCACACAATTTAAAAAGGACACTAATTCAGCCGCATCTTTAGACTCTGCTTCCCTAATGAGCAATTCATACTCCATGTTGAAGCTCCTCTAAGAGTTTTTCTGCGCGCAAACCCTTTGCTTGGAAATGTAATCTGCGACCGTCTTCTTCTTTTAAAATTTCCAATTCTAAATAAGTATCTGGCAAGGCATCACCTAAAAGATGGCCCCACTCAATAACAGTCACTCCACCACCAAAGAGAAACTCATCCAAGTCGATAGAATCAGCATCCCCCTCAATACGATAAACATCTAAATGGTAAAGGGGAAGACGACCTTCATACTCTCTTACGATAGTGTAGGTTGGACTCTTAATCATCTGAGAAATCTGTAATCCCTTAGCAAGGCCTTTTGTAAAGGTCGTTTTACCTGCGCCCAGTTCACCAGTTAAGATTAAAACATCATTCTTTTCTAATAGATGACCCAAACGCTCCCCTAAGGCTTGTAGCTCTTCTTCATTTTTTGTGTACATATTCTTATTATACCAAAAACTTTTCTTTTGTGTCTATTTTCCTGCTAAACTTACCATCATAACATCCATAAAAACAAGCTTTCTCTAAAAGAAAATGAGCGTAGCAATGACCAATACAAGATCTCGGAAAATATGACCATAAAAGGAAACTTCCTTTTTAACAGAATTTGGGACAAGATAGGCTGCAAAAAACAAACCTAGTCCAATATAAATCAGAATAGAGACAATGGTCATTGGATTTCTTAAGAAGAGAAGTGTTGCTAAAATAGTCACCAACACCGTCTTTTTTCTGTCTAGCATAGCAAGAAAATCGCGCATGTATTTTTTCAAGGGTAAAAAAATCAGCAAATCTAGTCCAAATAGGAAAAAGAAGGATGGCAATAAAAAGTCAACTAATTCTTGCTGCAACGTATTTTTGATGAACAAGTTATCTGACAGGACAAGAACAGCTCCTAACAAATTAATTAAGAGTAACATACTGTAAAAAAGCTTCACTGACTGCTTACTGGCTAGGACACTATGGACTTCTTGCTTACGGGTATAAAGATAATTTACTCCAGCACAGATTCCTGAAACGAAGACCATACTTCCGATGAAAAAAGCTGTACTTTGTTTAAAGGACAAGATACATTCCTTCCATAGGAAACAGCTACTCAAACTGATTTGAATTAAAGCTAACAAAAATAAGATTCTCATTGATTTCATCTTTTCTCTCCCCTCCTACCAATCATTATACTCGGAGAAAAGAGAGAACTGTTTCCAATCTTCTCAAATGTCTCTTTTAGACGCCAAACAAACACCAGAGATTAATACTCAATGAAGATCAAAGAGCAAACTAGGATGCTAGCCACAGGTTGCTCAAAACACTGTTTTGAGGTTGGAGATAGAACTGACGTGGTTTGAAGAGATTTTGGAAAAATATAAATTTGAAATAAGGCTGATAGTATTAATTTCACTATCAGCCTTACAGGTTATTTAACGTTTCAGAAAAACTATAATGTCAAGATTAACTAAACAGTATCTAATTCCTTCAAATAATTTTCTATCTTCATCAACATTAAAGGATTGTTATAAATCTTACATAACTCTCTTGCTTCTATATAATAATTTTTGACTTGTTCTTTGTCTAGAAATTTGGCTCCAGCATTTCCTACAAGAATAAGTAGAGGAGCCAGTTGGTAGCTTGTCTGTCTTTGTTTACAGAGTTCAATCGTCTCAAGAGCTTCTTGGATAGCTTCGTTATATTTTTCCTTTGACACTAGGTAGTGAGCGTAGTTGTAACGAACTCTGATGTAGCCAAATAAAAACTCTTGATGCTCAAAATTTTTTGTCTGATATAACTCCATTAAATGAGAGTAGTTTGCCTCATATTCTTGTTCACGACCCACTAAGGAATAGAAATTAGATAGAGTATTCAACGCCTTTAAATAAATCAGAGTATTTGAGGAGACTTTTAATAATATATTTTCCAATGAAGAAATAGCCTCACACTTACTGTCATATTGATAGAAGTCAATAATAGCTTTAATCCATTCAAGGTAAGTTCGGTCTTCTAGTGTTAGAAAAGTACTTCGTTCAATCTCTATTCTATAAATATATTCCAAATCGTCATAATTTCTATCATCTAATAGGCGAGCAGATAATTGCTTGAAATTAGAGAGGTTAGATTTAATTTCAATTTGTTCATTAAAAAAATAATCTAATGGCACTTCAAGTCGTTGTGAGAGTTTGAACAAAAGGTCTGCGGAGGGAATGAAATGCCCTCTCTCAATTTTACTAATCTGGCTTTGTTCACAAATTCCTTCTGCAAGAGTTTGTTGGGAGAGTCTCAACTCTTTTCTTTTCAATCTGAATTTCTCTGCGAGTGTATTCATTAAAGATAATAAACCTTCCTATTTGCTTAATTTCATTATAAAATTTTTAGTTCAAAATAGCAAGTTAAAGGAATAAATAATTCTATATATTAATAAAAAAAAAAAAAAGTCCAAAACGCAATAAAAATAATTGACTAAATAATATATATATGTTAGAATCAAAACAAGGAAACAGAAGGGGGTTTCATTGCATGAGAAAAAAACGTGGAATTAAAAAAATAGTTATATTTGTATTACTAAGTGTTCTTGCATTTGGTAATACAATTTCCTATCAACAGTTTGTTCAGAAGAATAGACAAATGGTAAGGTTTATAACCTCTCCTCATATGGTGTGTTAATTTAATATTGGAGGTATATATAAATGAAACTTTTTAAAAAAACTATGCAAGTTGGACTAACAGCATTTTTCTTTGGTTTGCTAGCGACAAGTGCAGTATTGGCGGATGATGCTGATTCAGAAGGTTGGAAATTTGTCCAAGAAAATGGTAGAACCTACTACAAGAAGGGTGACATCAAAGAAACGGACTGGCGAGTGATTGATGGCAAGACCTATTATTTTGATTATAATGGTGAAATGGTTGTTGGTTGGCAATACATTCCAATGCCAGTTAAAGGATATACAATTGGTCCTTACCCTAATGGTATAAGATTAGAAGGTTCCCCAATGCCAGAATGGTACTACTTTGACAAAAATGGAGTTCTACAAGAGTTTGTTGGTTGGAAAACATTAGAGATTAAAACTAAAGACAGTGTTGGAAGAAAGTACGGGGAAAAACGTGAAGATTCAGAAGATAAAGAAGAGAAACGTTATTATACGAACTATTACTTTAATCAAAATCATTCTTTAGAGACAGGTTGGCTTTATGATCAGTCTAACTGGTATTATCTAGCTAGGACGGAAACTAATGGAGAAAACTACCTTGGTGGTGAAAGACGTGCGGGGTGGATAAACGATGATTCGACTTGGTACTATTTAGATCCAACAACTGGTATTATGCAAACAGGTTGGCAATATCTAGGTAATAAGTGGTACTACCTCCGTTCCTCAGGAGCAATGGCCACTGGCTGGTATCAGGAAGGTACCACTTGGTATTATTTAGACCAGCCAAATGGCGATATGAAAACAGGTTGGCAAAACCTTGGGAACAAATGGTACTATCTCCGTTCCTCAGGAGCTATGGTAACTGGTTGGTATCAAGATGGTTCAACTTGGTACTACCTAAATGCAAGTAATGGAGATATGAAGACAGGTTGGTTCCAGGTTAATGGCAAATGGTACTATGCTTATAGCTCAGGTGCTTTGGCAGTGAATACGACCGTAGATGGCTATTCTGTCAATTATAATGGCGAATGGGTTCGGTAACGAATGCTAATCGTAACTGTAGTTGATGCTTAACTTAGTAAAAAGGGCTTTTTTCTACCATTTGTCAACTCTATCAATTTTTAAGAATTAAATGAGTCAAGACAGTAGCTATTCAGTATGTTTATCTACTGTAGTAGATTGAAGAAAAGCTAAGAACGAGAAAGGACGAAGTTAGTCCTTTCTTTTTTATGTGACTATTAGTCCGTCTCGCACCTAACGGAGCGTGACAGACTAATGGTCACTTAATCAAAAAACGCACAATATCAAAGACTAAAAAATTTGATATTATGCGTCATGTCTTAAACTAATTGACTATACTTTCTATTCAAATGAGCTTTTAACCAATTGATTGAGCCAATCAACTCTTAAAACCAAAGAGCAATTTCTCTCTTAGCTGACTCTTCTGAATCTGAACCATGTACAACATTTTGAATAGCTTGGTTTTCACTAGCAGCTTTTGCAAGATCACCTCGAATCGTTCCTGGTAAAGCTTCTTCTGGACGAGTCGCACCCATCATGGTCCGCCAAGTTTCAATTACTTTGGGACCAGAAATGATACCTACAAGAACCGGTCCCGAGGTCATAAATTCACGAATCGGTGGGTAAAAACTTTGACCAACCAAGTCATGATAGTGTTGATCAATTAACTCTTCTGAAACCTTTGTACGCAACTCCAATTTTTCGATTGTAAATCCACGTTGTTCGATGCGTTTCAACACCTCACCCACTAGTCCTCTTTTTACACCGTCTGGTTTAATGATAAAAAATGTTTGTTCCATACCCGTCTCCTTTGTCAGCTTCTTTCTTTTATACTCTTCGAAAATCTCTTCAAACCACGTCAACGTCGCCTTGCCGTAGGTATGGTTACTGACTTCGTCAGTTCTATCCACAACCTCAAAACAGTGTTTTGAGCTGACTTCGTCAGTTCTATCTACAACCTCAAAGCAGTGCTTTGAGCAACCTGCGGCTAGTTTCCTAGTTTGCTCTTTGATTTTCATTGAGTATTATTTTACCACATTTATTGGAAAAATGGAGAAAGTTTTCAGAAAAGAGAAAGAGAACCCGAAGGCTCTCTCA
>CAUQZY010000022.1:0-24118 GCA_963522395.1 uncultured Streptococcus sp. | reverse complement strand
CTTTTGGAGGTATTTCCATCATGGCAAAGCAAACCATCATTGTAATGAGCGATTCCCATGGCGATAGCTTGATTGTGGAAGAAATCCGTGATCGCTATGTGGGCAAAGTTGATGCCGTTTTTCATAACGGCGATTCTGAACTGCGTCCTGATTCTCCCCTTTGGGAAGGCATCCGTGTTGTTAAAGGGAATATGGACTTCTATGCAGGTTACCCAGAACGTTTGGTGACCGAGCTTGGTTCGACCAAGATTATCCAAACTCATGGTCACTTGTTTGACATTAATTTCAATTTTCAAAAGTTGGACTACTGGACTCAGGAAGAAAATGCTGATATCTGCCTTTATGGTCACTTGCATGTGCCAAGCGCTTGGATGGAAGGCAAGACCCTCTTTCTAAATCCAGGTTCCATCAGTCAACCACGTGGGAGCATCAGAGAATGTCTCTATGCTCGTGTGGAGATTGATGACAGTTATTTCAAAGTGGACTTTTTGACACGAGACCATGAGGTGTATCCGGGCTTGTCCAAGGAGTTTAGCCGATGATTGCCAAGGAGTTTGAGACTTTCTTGTTGGGGCAGGAGGAAACTTTTTTGACCCCTGCTGAAAATCTAGCCGTGTTGATTGATACCCACAATGCGGATCATGCGACCCTCTTGCTCAGTCAGATGACCTATACCCGTGTTCCCGTTGTGACAGATGAAAAACAGTTTGTTGGGACGATTGGGCTCAGAGATATTATGGCTTATCAGATGGAGCATGACTTGAGTCAAGAAATCATGGCAGATACGGATATTGTTCATATGACCAAAACGGATGTAGCGGTTGTTTCGCCTGATTTTACTATTACGGAGGTCTTGCACAAGCTGGTAGATGAGTCCTTCTTGCCGGTTGTGGATGCGTCAGGGATTTTCCAAGGAATTATCACGCGCAAGTCTATCCTCAAGGCAGTCAATGCCCTCTTGCATGACTTTAGTAAGGAATATGAGATTCGATGCAAATGAGAGACAGGATTTCAGCCTTTTTAGAAGAAAAGCAGGGCTTATCTGCCAATTCCAAGCAGTCCTATAAGTATGATCTGGAGCAATTTTTAGACGTAGTGGACGAGCGGATTTCTGAGACTAGTCTCAAGATTTACCAAGCCCAGCTAGCCAATCTAAAAATCAGCGCCCAGAAGCGAAAGATTTCGGCCTGTAACCAATTTCTCTACTTTCTCTATCAAAAAGGAGAGGTGGACAGCTTTTATCGCTTGGAATTAGCCAAACAAGCTGAAAAGAAGACCGAGAAGCCAGAACTGTTAGACCTAGACTCTTTTTGGCAGGAAAGTGCCTATCTAGAGGGACGTTTACTGGCTCTTCTTATCCTAGAAATGGGGCTCTTGCCGAGTGAGATTTTAGCTCTAAAGGTTGCGGACGTCAATCTGGACTTTCAGGTGTTGCGAATCAAAAAGGCTTCCCAACAGAGAATTGTCACCATTCCTACGACCTTGCTGTCAGAATTGGAACCCTTGATGGGCCAGACCTATCTCTTTGAAAGGGGAGGGAAAGCCTATTCTCGTCAGTGGGCCTTCCGTCAGCTAGAGTCCTTTGTCAAGGAGAAAGGTTTCTCAACCTTATCAGCCCAAGCCTTGCGGGAACAGTTCATTCTAAGACAAATAGAAAACAAGGTCGATTTGTACGAAATTGCAAAAAAATTAGGATTAAAAACAGTCCTGACCTTAGAAAAATATAGATAATGGATATTAAATTAAAAGATTTTGAAGGGCCCCTGGACTTGCTCTTGCACCTGGTTTCTAAGTACCAGATGGATATCTACGATGTGCCTATTACGGAAGTCATTGAGCAGTATCTAGCCTATGTCTCAACCCTGCAGGCTATGCGTCTGGAAGTGACGAGCGAGTACATGGTCATGGCCAGTCAGCTCATGCTGATCAAGAGTCGCAAACTACTTCCAAAGGTAGCAGAAGTGACAGACTTGGAAGATGACCTGGAGCAGGATCTTCTCTCTCAAATCGAAGAATACCGCAAATTCAAGCTCTTGGGGGAGCATTTGGAAGCCAAACACCAAGATCGGGCCCAGTACTATTCCAAAGCACCGACAGAGTTGATTTACGAAGATGCGGAACTTGTGCATGACAAGACGACCATTGACCTTTTTTTGGCTTTTTCAAATATCCTAGCCAAGAAAAAAGAGGAGTTTGCACAAAATCACACGACTATCTTGCGGGATGAGTATAAGATTGAGGACATGATGGTTACCGTGAAAGAGTCCTTGGCTGGACGAGATCAATTGCGCTTGCAGGATTTGTTCAAGGAAGCCCAGAATGTCCAAGAGATCATTACCATCTTTTTGGCAACCTTAGAGTTAATCAAAACCCAGGAGCTGATCCTCGTGCAAGAGGAGAGTTTCGGAGATATCTATCTCATGGAAAAGAAGGAAGAAAGTCAAGTGGCCCAAAGCTAGACTTGATAGAGAGGAAAGATGAGTACTTTAGCAAAAATAGAAGCGCTCTTGTTTGTAGCGGGTGAAGATGGGATTAGAGTCCGCCAGTTAGCTGAACTCCTCTCTCTGCCACCGACAGGCATTCAACAGAGTTTAGAAAAATTAGCCCAGAAGTATGAAAAGGACCCAGATTCCAGTTTGGCTCTGATTGAGACAGGTGGTGCATACAGATTGGTGACCAAGCCTCAGCTTTCAGAGATTTTGAAGGAATATTCCAAGGCACCTATCAACCAGAGTTTATCTCGGGCTGCCCTTGAGACCTTGTCCATCATTGCCTATAAGCAGCCGATTACTCGGATAGAAATTGATGCCATCCGTGGGGTCAACTCGAGTGGGGCTTTGGCGAAGTTACAGGCCTTTGACTTGATACGAGAAGACGGGAAAAAAGAAGTGTTGGGACGCCCCAACCTCTATGTGACAACAGATTATTTCCTAGATTACATGGGAATTAACCATTTGGAAGAATTACCAGTGATTGATGAGCTTGAGATTCAAGCCCAAGAAAGCCAATTATTTGGTGAAAGGATAGAAGAAGATGAGAATCAATAAGTATATTGCCCACGCAGGTGTGGCCAGTAGGAGAAAAGCAGAAGAGCTGATCAAGCAAGGTTTGGTGACGGTTAACGGCCAAGTGGTACGTGAACTAGCAACGACCATCAAGTCAGGCGACAAGGTCGAAGTTGAAGGTCAACCTATCTACAACGAAGAAAAGGTCTACTATCTGCTTAACAAACCACGCGGTGTCATTTCCAGTGTGACAGATGACAAGGGCCGCAAGACGGTTGTGGACCTCTTGCCCAATGTCAAGGAGCGTATTTACCCAGTTGGACGTTTGGACTGGGATACATCAGGAGTCTTGATTTTGACCAATGATGGGGATTTTACGGATGAGATGATTCACCCTCGTAATGAGATTGACAAGGTTTATGTCGCGCGTGTTAAAGGTGTGGCCAATAAGGATAATCTCCGCCCCTTGACCCGTGGACTTGAGATTGATGGCAAGAAAACCAAGCCGGCTGTCTATGAGATTCTCAAAGTGGATCCAGTCAAAAACCGCTCTGTGGTGCAGTTGACTATCCATGAAGGGCGTAACCACCAGGTTAAAAAGATGTTTGAAGCTGTCGGTCTCCAAGTGGACAAGTTGTCACGGACCCGTTTCGGACATCTAGACTTGACAGGACTCCGTCCAGGAGAATCCCGTCGTCTTAACAAAAAAGAAATCAGCCAACTACATACCATGGCTGTAACCAAGAAATAATGAAACGAATTTTGATAGCGCCTGTGCGCTTTTACCAACGGTTTATCTCACCAGCCTTTCCCCCCTCTTGTCGCTTTGAGCCGACTTGTTCCAACTATATGATTGAGGCTATTGAAAAACATGGCTTCAAGGGTGTCTTGATGGGCTTGGCTCGGATTTTACGTTGCCATCCCTGGTCGAAAACAGGTAAGGACCCCGTCCCAGACCACTTTTCCCTCAAACGGAATCAAGAAGAAAAATGAGGCTGGGTAAAAATATTTTAGTGAAATGATAAAAACGCATCCTATCAGCTTTGAGTGATTCTGATCGGATGCGTTTTATCATGTAAAGATGTTAGTTGATACTCAATGAAAATCAAAGAGCAAACTAGGAAACTAGCCGCAGGCTGTACTTGAGTACGGCAAGGCGACGTTGACGTGGTTTGAATTTGATTTTCGAAGAGTATGAGTTTGAAGTTGCTTATTTCAAGCCTTTTTGTGCGTCTTCAATCATGAGTTTTGTTGATTCAAGTCCGCCTCCGCTTAGATACCAGAGGTCTGGTGTTAGTTGGATAATCTTGCCATTTTTAGCGGCAGGAGTTTCAGCGATAAGGGCATTTTCTAGGACACCGTCGTTGCTAGAGTTGTCCCCACCGATGGCAAGGGTACGGTTGATGACAAAGAGGATGTCAGGATTGATTTCTTTGACACTTTCAAAGCTGACTTCTTGTCCGTGGCGAGAATCTTCAAATTTTGTATCAGTTGGCTTGAATTTCAAGGTTTGGTACAAGAAAGAGAAACGAGATTGGGCACCAAAGGCAGCCATTTTTCCTTCATTGAGGAGAATCGCGAGGGCTTTTTTGTCAGAGCTTTCGTTTTTAGTAGCGACTTCTTGGATGCTCTTGTCTAGCTTGGCCAATTCTTCCTTGGCTTTCTGTGTACCAGTTTCGCTGAAGGCGCTTGCTAGGGATTCGATATTAGTCTTGGTAGAAGTCCAGTAGTCATCTTTGCCTGCTTGGAAGAGAACAGTCGGAGCGATTTCGTTGAACTTATCTACGAATTTTTGGGTACGTGGTGAAGCGATAATTAGGTCTGGTTCAAGAGCAGCAAGGGCTTCTAGGTCTGGCTCAACCATAGAACCAACATTTTTAACTTTTCCAGCTAGGTCTTTAAGATAAGTCGGAACAGTTTTTGTAGGCATTCCGACGATATTCTTTTCAAAACCTAAAGCGCGAATAGTATCCGCAGCACCGAGGTCAAAGGTCACAATCTTTTCAGGGACTTTTGAAAGTGTGACTACACCTAGTGAACTTTTAATGGTTACCTCTGTTGGAGCAGAGCTACTTGACTCCGTCTTACTAGTGCTTGAGTTTGTACTACATGCACCAAGTAGGAGCAAGAAGCTGGCCGCTAGGGCAGTGAGATAAAGTTTAAGGGATGTTTTCATAATTTCTCCTTTTTAAAATGTGATAACGATTTAGGGAGTCTCTTAGATATGCTTGTTAGCTAAGAGATAGAGCTTCCTTTAACAGGGGCTCAGAATGGCTAGATATAGATACAGATCTTTTTGCCATTGATATCAGCCAGCGTGATGGGAATTTCATAGAGTTGACTGAGCAGGTCAGCCTGCATGATTTGATTGGTTGTTCCCTTGCTAAAGACTTGGCCATCTTTGAAGGCGACAATTTCATTTGCATACTGACTGGCCATGTTGATATCGTGGAGGACGATGATAATGGTCTTTCCGAGTTCTTCCACCAGTCTCCGAAGAATTTGCATCATGCTAACGCTTTGCTTGATGTCGAGATTGTTGAGCGGTTCATCTAGCAAGATAAAGTCCGTATCCTGGGCCAGTACCATAGCGATAAAGACACGTTGGAGCTGTCCGCCAGACAGGCTATCGATGTAGCGGTCTTTTAAGTTGGTTAGTTCCAGATAGTCCAGAGTTTCTCGGATTTTTGCCCAATCCTCTGTTCTCAGTCGACCACGACTGTAGGGAAAACGTCCAAAGCTGACCAGTTCTTCAACCGTCAATTTGGCTTGGTAATTGATTTTCTGCTTTAGGATGGTGAGTTCTTTGGCTAGTTCTTGCGAATTCCAACTCTCGATTTCACGTCCTTTGATACTAAGAATTCCCTGATCCTTCTTGGTCAGTTTGCTCATGATGGAGAGGAGAGTCGATTTTCCAGCACCATTTGGACCAATAAAGGCTGTCAGTTTCTGAGGACTGACTTCAAACGAAATGCCTTGCAAAATATCCTGTTTTTGAATGGATTTGTCAATATTTTCCAGTTTCACTGACGCGCCCTCCTATAAAGTAAGATAAAGAATAAGAAGCCACCCACACTCTCGATGATCATACTGATGCGAATTTCCAGCGCAAAGACTCGTTCAATCAGGGCTTGTCCCAAGGTCAAACTGATAAATCCGACCAGAATGGCCACGATAAAGAGTAACTTGTGCCGATAGTCTTTGACAATTAGGTAGGTAAGGTTGGCTAGCATAAAACCGAAGAAGGCCATAGGCCCTACCAAGGCAGTAGCCGTTGAAGTCAAAAGCACGATGCCCCAGAGGAGTTCTCTCTGTTCTTTTTCAACATCGAGTCCCAATATCTGAGCCGTTTCTCTTTGTAGGTGCAAAACATCCAGAATGACTGCTTTTCGAAAGAAAAAGATGGTCAAAGCAAGGATAATCAGAGAACCAATGGCTAGGATGGAAGTGTTGAGATGTTGAAAGGAGGCAAAGAGACTGTTCTGCAGTTTATCGTATTCGTTTGGATCCATCAAGACCTGAAGGAAGGTACTGATATTTCGAAAGAGACTTCCGAGGGCTAGACAGATCAGCAGGATGAAGACCAGATCTTGTTTCATCAGTGTCTTCAAGTAGCCTTGTAAGGCAAAAAAGAAGAGGGATTGAAGCAGCAGCAAAACTAGGAATTCTAAGATAGGAGACTTCTCAAGCTGTAGAAACTTGCTTTCAAAAACCAGTAGCAGAGTTTGCAGTAGGACATAGAAGGATTCGATTCCTAAAATACTAGGTGTCAGGAAGCGATTTTCTGTCAAAGTTTGAAAACTAATGGTCGAAATCCCAGTCGCGATAGATACCAAGAGATAAACGACAATTTTTTGGGAACGTAGCTTCCAGGCAAAGGCAGACAGGTGGGTGATGGGCCAAAAATAGAGGATACAAGCTCCGATGGCCAGCATAATGAGAAGGCAGAAGAGCTTGGTATGTTTGCTTTTAAACTGCATCTTTTCGTCCCCCTCTCCATAGAAGTAGGATAAAGATGATGCTACCAATGATTCCTAGTAGAAGACTGACAGACAGCTCATAGGGCCGAATCAGAACTCGGGATAGGATGTCGCAGGCCAAAACCAGATTGGCACCAACCAGTACGACCATGAGTTTGGTCTGACTTAGATTATCTCCATAGTGCTTGCGAACAAGATTGGGAACGATGACCCCGAGAAATGGCAAGCCACCCACGGTAATCATGGTGACACTAGTCGTTAGCGCCACCAGAAAGAGGGCCAGTTTTTCAAGTAGGGAGTAGGAAATCCCCAAACTTTCGCTAGTTTCTTTTCCTAGATTCATGATGGTAAAAGTTTGGGATAATTTCCAAACGGCTATCAGGATAATGAGGCCTAAAAAGAGCCATTCATACTGATGAGTCTGAATCATGGAGAAGGAGCCCTGGGTCCAGGCAGTCATACTCTGAACCAGATTGAAACGGTAGGCGATAACTTCTGTCACAGAACCGATAATCCCGCTATAGATGATCCCAATCAGAGGCAACATCCACCTTTCCTTTACAGTAAAAATGGTCATAAAGGCTAGGAAGAAGAGGGTGAATACGATGGATGAAACAAAAGCGAAGAGCATCTTTTGGGTCAGACTAGCCGACGGAAAGACAAAGAGGCTCAATACCATTCCCAGTTTGGCGGCTTCAGTGGTTCCAACTGTACTCGGAGCAGCAAACTGATTTTGAGTGATAGTCTGCATGAGAAGTCCTGCCATACTCATACTAGAGGCAGTAAGGAGAATGCTAATGGTCCTTGGAAGACGGGACTCTTGAAAGAGAAGCCAGGTCTGCTGGTCGAAAGCAAAGAGTTTTCCCCATGAAAAATCACTGGTCCCAATGCTAATAGAGAGAAAGACTAGGAGTAGAAGTAAGCCAATTAAATAATGAGAAAGTTTCATACCCCGTCCTTTCATGTAGATTTGATATCGAAAGATACCTGCGGATATTACTGTAACATGATTTCTTTAATCTGTCAATAAATTTTCTGACAATTTAATAAATAAAACAAGGAGAGAGCACCAAGGCTTTCTCCTTTGTTATCCTATTATAAAATATTTTTCCCCTCTTTAACCCGCCAACGATAATCTGATAAAATAATATCTTTGAGAGAGTAGCTAGCCTGCCATTCAAGATATTGTTTAGCTTTTGATGCGTCTGCTAGGACACTGGCTGGGTCTCCAGCACGACGCGCAACAATCTCGTGTGGGATTTTTTGGTTTAGTAGTTCTTCGGCAGTTTTAAAGATTTCTTTGACGGTATAGCCTTTTTCAGTTCCTAAGTTAAAGATTTGAGAAGAACTGTTTTCTTGAAATAGGTAGTTCATTCCTTTAACATGAGCCTGTGCAAGATCCAAGACATGAATGTAATCTCGAATACATGAACCGTCACGTGTATCGTAGTCATCTCCAAATATTTTCAGGCTATCATTTTGTCCCAATGCGGTTTTGTTGATATTGGGAATGATGTGAGTTGGATTTTTTACACGTAGACCGTTTGAAGCATCCATTTCAGCCCCAGCAACATTAAAGTAACGGAAAATAACATATTTCCAATCGTAGCGATTGGCCATCCAGTAAATCATTCGTTCTCCCATCAATTTTGTTTCTGCATAAGGGTTGATAGGGTCGAGCAGGGTATCTTCAGTAGCTGGCTTGTCAATACAGTTATTACCATAGAGGGAAGCAGTCGAAGAGAACATGATTTTTTGAATGCCAACTTCAGATAAGACTTTGAGAACTTGGTTCATACCCGCAACATTGGCAGTGAAGTATTTACTTGGATTTTCAATACTTTCGCTCACAACAATCTCACCTGCACAATGGAGAACAGCGTCAATCTTGTTTTCTTCCAAGTAGGATTTTAAGGCACTGGCATCATAAACATCCAGTAGTTTAAAGTTGGCACGACTATCCACAGCCGAACGATTTCCTGTAGAAAGATTATCTAAGACATGCACCTGGTAGCCTGCATTTAAAAGAGCTTTAACGGTATGGGAGCCAATGTAGCCAGCTCCACCTGTAACAAGAATTGTTTTGGTCATGATTTTTTCCTTTTTCTAGTTTTGTACTATTTTAAAGAAAGAAGAAAGGAAAGTCAATTATTTTCTGTAAAATTCATAAAAATCTGAACGATTTTGGTATCGGATTGTTTTTTGTTTGGAAATAAAGTTTTGAGTTAATTTTGGAATATTTCTTAGATTTCACTTCATATGCAAGAGAATACTAGTCTTTTCTAAGATAGAGAAAGACGAAGATACTAACTTAGAAATCCACCTTCCCGCTATCCTTCTCCTATAAAAAGTGGTAAAATGGATGAAAGAAAGAAGGAACTGAAATGACAACATTATTTTCAAAAATCAAAGAAGTAACAGAACTTGCTGCGATCTCAGGTCATGAAGCGCCTGTCCGTGCTTATCTTCGTGAAAAGTTGACACCTCACGTGGATGAGATGGTGACAGATGGCTTGGGTGGTATTTTTGGTATCAAACATTCAGAAGCTGCAGATGCACCGCGCGTCTTGGTCGCTTCTCACATGGATGAAGTTGGTTTTATGGTCAGCGAAATCAAGCCAGACGGTACCTTCCGTGTCGTAGAAATCGGTGGTTGGAATCCTATGGTGGTTAGCAGCCAACGTTTCAAACTCTTGACTCGTGATGGTCGTGAAATTCCTGTGATTTCAGGTTCTGTTCCGCCACATTTGACTCGTGGTAAGGGCGGACCAACCATGCCTGCTATTGCAGATATCGTCTTTGATGGCGGTTTTGCGGATAAGGCTGAGGCAGAAAGTTTTGGCATCCGTCCTGGTGACACCATCGTACCAGATAGTTCTGCAATCTTGACAGCCAATGAAAAAAATATCATCTCAAAAGCTTGGGACAACCGCTATGGTGTACTCATGGTTAGTGAATTGGCAGAAGCTCTGTCAGGTCAAAAACTCGGAAATGAACTCTATCTTGGCTCTAACGTCCAAGAAGAGGTTGGTCTTCGTGGTGCTCATACTTCTACAACTAAATTTGACCCAGAAGTTTTCCTAGCAGTTGACTGCTCACCTGCTGGTGATGTTTATGGCGGTCAAGGCAAGATTGGGGATGGAACCTTGATTCGTTTCTACGATCCAGGTCACTTGCTTCTCCCAGGAATGAAGGATTTCCTTTTGACAACGGCTGAAGAAGCTGGTATCAAGTACCAATACTACTGTGGTAAAGGCGGAACAGACGCTGGCGCAGCTCATCTGAAAAATGGTGGTGTCCCATCTACAACAATCGGTGTTTGCGCTCGTTATATCCACTCTCACCAAACCCTCTACGCTATGGATGACTTCCTAGAAGCTCAAGCTTTCTTACAAGCCTTGGTGAAGAAATTGGATCGTTCAACGGTTGATTTGATTAAAAATTATTAAACTTAAGGAGGTGGTAGGGATGGTAGAACCAAACCTAGAAAGCCTTATAAAAGATCTTTACAATCATGCTCGACATGATTTGAGTGAAGATTTAGTTGCTGCTCTCCTAGAGACTGCTAAAAAACTGCCTACTACAAATGAGCAATTGCTGGCAGTCCGTCTCTCAGGACTGGTCAATCATGAATTGCTCCTAAATCCCAAACATCCAGCACCTGAGTTGCTCAACTTAGCTCGCTTTATTAAGAGAGAAGAAAACAAGTACAGAGGAACCGCAGCTTCTGCAATTATGTATGGGGAGCTCTTTAAAATGCTTTGATTCCATTGTGAATCAAAGCATTTTTCTATATGGTGGAAAAGCAACTATTGCTAAGGAGAAGAAAAAAGCCATCCCATTTAGGATAGCTTCTTTTGGTTATCAGATTTGTTCAGCGATGACCTTTTCAGCTAGATTCATAGCATGGTCTGATACACGAGTGTAGTGGGAAACAATATCGATAAAGTTGACCCCGGCTTGAGTTGAACACTCGCCCTTGTTGAGGCGTTTGATGTGGGTCTTTCTGAGAACACGTTCCATATTGTTGATTTCTTTATGGCGTTCAATCAGACTTTGAGCTTTTTCAATATCATTGTTTTCCACACTATCAAGGGCATCCTTGATAAAGCCAGTGGTTTTTTGATAGATATCAGCCAATTCTTGCAAAGCAGCTTCAGAGAACTCAACATTTTTACGTTGAAGGTAGTCAGTCAGATTGATTAGCGCTTCTGCGTGGTCCCCAATCCTTTCCAAATCACGGGATGAATCAAGGATGTTGGTCAGCACTTCACTTTCTTTCTGGCTGAGGGCCTCGCTTGAAAGAGTAATCAGGTAACGAGTCAATTTTTCATCAATGGTATTGATGGCTTCTTCTGTCTTGTGGCCTTTTTCAGCAACCTTTTCATTGAGGTCAATGATGTAGTTGTAAGAAAGGTCAAAGGCTTTAGAAGCATAATTTCCTAAGTGAAGGAGTTCTTTCTTCGCATTTCCGAGAGCGATTGATGGAGCTTGTTTAATCAAATGCTCATCAAGATAAAGTGGCTCGTACTTGACAACTTCATCTTCACCAGGGATGAGCTTGGTTACAAAGAAAGCCAAGGCTCCGATGAATGGAAATTGTACAATGGTGTTACTTACGTTAAAGGCACCGTGAGAGAAGGCAATAGTCATCTCAGGTGAGAGGTGAAGGAGTGCCTGGAAATACTCAATCATAGCAGTGAAGGGGCCTAATAAGATTAAGCAAAGAATAGTCCCTAAAACGTTAAAGGTAACGTGGGTTGCAGCAACGCGTTTCGCAGAGACATTGGCTCCAGCTGCCGCGATGATAACGGTTAGGGTTGTCCCGATATTATCTCCGAAGAGAACTGGTAGCGAACCTTTAAGGTCAAGAAACCCACCTGCATAGAGACCTTGCAAAATCCCAATTGTCGCAGAAGAAGCCTGGATGAGGACGGTAATCACTGCACCAGCAAAAACTCCCAAAATAGGATTTTGTCCCAAGGTTACCATATATTCCTTGAATTGTGGTAAATCTTTAAGAGGGCTCATACCGGCACTGATGAGGTTAAGAGCGTAGAAGATTCCCCCTACACCAAACAGGATGCGCCCGATATTGTTTGCTGTTCTATTTTTGGTAAAGAAGAGGAACATGGTTCCAAGGAAAATCAGGGGTAAAGCATACTCACCAAGCTTGAAACCGATGATAAAGGAAGTAACAGTGGTTCCGATGTTGGCTCCCATGATAATTCCGATAGCCTGTCTAAGAGTTAGAAGACTAGCGCTGACCAGTCCAACCGTGATAACTGTAACCCCTGTACTTGACTGAATCAGGGCAGTCACGACAATCCCGACTAGAACACCTAAAAAGGGATTGCTGGTGTACTTGTCAATGTAAAAACGAAGGCGATCTCCAGCAGCTTGTTGCAAACCGTCTCCCATGGTCTTGATACTATATAAAAATAGTCCCAGACCACCTAAAAAGTGAAATAAAATTTCCTGCCAATTAATGGACATTTCTTTTTCCTCCGAAAAATAATAACGGAATTTCTCCTATTCTATTTTAAAGGATAAAAGTAAATCTAACAAGTATTAAGCTAAGATTTTAGAAAGAAAATTCGTGAGAATGGATCTTAATTATATTAATTTTACCAATTTCTAACCTAGATATAGGCATTTCCTTTTATATATTGACATTTAAAAGAAATATCTTAAAATGAGGGAGGAATTATCTTGGTCCCTGTGATTGGGATAAAAAATTTTACCAAGGAAGTTAAGCGCTTTCTTTTACGCAATAAAATCAATCTTTTAGGAGGAGAAAATGAAGAATCCATTTTTTGAAAGACGTTGTCGTTATAGTATTCGTAAGTTATCAGTAGGAGCCTGCTCACTGATGATTGGGGCTGTTTTGTTTGCTGGTCCAGCCTTGGCTGAAGAAACTGCAGTTCCTGAAAATAGCGGAGCTAATACAGCGCTTGTTTCAGGAGAGAGTGGGCATCCAATTAGTGAAGCCGACAAGCAGAATGAAGGGGAACGTACTGGAGAAAACAAGCTAGAAAAGGCAGAAGGAGCAGAGACAGTATCTGAAACTGCTTCGCCAGCAAGCAATGAAGCTGCAACTACTGAAACTGCAGAGCCAGCTAGCCTAGCTAAACCAGAGGAAAAAGTAAGTGAGGTGGTTGCAGAAACACCATCTGCCACATCAAAACCAAAGTCTGACAAGGAAACGGAAGCAAAGCCTGAAGAAACTAGCCAAGGAGATGAGTCTAAGCCAGCAGCAGAAGCTAATAAGACTGAAAAAGAAGTCCAGCCAGATGTCCCTAAAAATACAGAAAAAACATTAAAACCAAAGGAAATCAAATTTAATTCTTGGGAAGATTTGTTGAAATGGGAACCAGGGGTTCGTGAAGATGATGCTATTAACCGAGGCTCTGTTGCCCTTGCTTCACGTCGGACAGGTCATTTGGTCAATGAAAAAGCTAGCAAGGAAGCAAAAGTTCAAGCCCTATCCAACACCAACTCTAAAGCAAAAGACCATGCTTCTGTGGGTGGAGAAGAGTTCAAGGCTTATGCTTTTGATTATTGGCAATATCTAGATTCAATGGTTTTCTGGGAAGGTCTCGTACCAACTCCTGATGTTATTGATGCTGGTCACCGTAACGGGGTTCCTGTATATGGTACACTCTTCTTCAACTGGTCAAATAGTATCGCAGACCAAGAAAAATTTGCTGAAGTTTTGAAGCAAGACGCAGATGGTAGCTTCCCAATCGCCCGTAAATTGGTGGATATGGCCAAGTATTATGGCTATGATGGCTATTTCATCAACCAGGAAACAACTGGGAATTTGGTTGAACCTCTTGGAGAAAAGATGCGCCAGTTTATGCTCTATACCAAGGAATATGCTGCTAAGGTAAACCATCCAATTAAGTATTCTTGGTATGATGCCATGACCTATAACTATGGACGTTACCACCAGGATGGTTTGGGAGAATACAACTACCAATTCATGCAACCAGAGGGAGATAAGGTTCCAGCAGATAACTTCTTTGCTAACTTTAACTGGGATAAGGCTAAGAATGATTACACTATTACAACTGCCAACTGGATTGGCCGTAATCCTTATGATGTATTTGCAGGATTGGAATTGCAACAGGGGGGGTCCTACAAGACCAAGGTCAAATGGAATGACATTTTAGATGAAAATGGCAAATTACGCCTTTCTCTTGGTTTGTTTGCCCCAGATACTATTACAAGTTTAGGAAAAACTGGTGAAGATTACCACAAGAATGAAGATATCTTCTTTACAGGTTATCAAGGAGACCCCACTGGTCAAAAACCAGAAGACAAAGATTGGTATGGGATTGCTAACCTAGTTGCGGACCGTACTCCAGCAGTAGGTAATACTTTTACTACTTCTTTTAATACAGGTCATGGTAGAAAATGGTTCGTAGATGGTAAGGTTTCTAAGGATTCTGAGTGGAATTACCGTTCAGTTTCAGGTGTTCTTCCGACATGGCGCTGGTGGCAAAAATCAACTGGCGATAAGTTGAAAGCAAGCTATGATTTTGAAGATGCTTATAATGGTGGAACTTCTCTCAAATTTGCAGGGGATCTTTCAGGTGCGACCAAGCAAGATGTGAATTTGTATTCTACTCGCTTGAAGGTGACAGATACAACTAAATTGAATGTTGCCCACAAAGGAGGCAAGGGTACCAAGGTTTATGTAGAATTTGCAACCAAGAAAGATTATACCTATGGTGATGAAGCTGCCCGTAAAGAGTTGACAGTTTCAGATAACTGGACTACCGATGATTTTGATTTGAGTGCCTTGGCAGGTAAAACAATTTACGGTATTAAACTCTATTTTGAAAATGACAAAGACTTAAAAGGTTATCAATTTAACCTGGGGCAATTGACCATCAGCAATAATCAAGATGCTCCTCAGGCACCAACCACAGTAGCTGTAGCTAAACAAGTCCTTAAAAATGCCCAAGAAGCGGAAGCAGTTGTGCAATTTAAAGGCAACAAGGATGCAGATTTCTATGAAGTTTACGAAAAAGATGGAGACAGCTGGAAATTACTAACTGGCTCATCTTCTACAACTATTTATCTACCAAAAGTTAGCCGCTCAGCAAGTGCTCAAGGTACAACTCAAGAACTGAAGGTTGTAGCAGTTGGTAAAAATGGGGTTCGTTCAGAAGCCGCAACCACAACCTTTGATTGGGGTATGACTGTCAAAGATACCAGTCTACCAAAACCACTAGCTGAAAATATCGTTCCAGGTGCAACAGTTATTGATAGTACTTTCCCTAAGACTGAAGGTGGAGAAGGTATCGAAGGTATGTTGAATGGTACCATTACCAGTCTTTCAGACAAGTGGTCTTCTGGACAATTAAGTGGTAGTGTGGATATTCGTTTGACCCAACCACGTACAGTTGTTAGATGGGTGATGGACCATGCTGGAGCTGGTGGAGAATCTGTAAACGACGGTTTGATGAACACCAAAGACTTCGATCTTTATTATAAAGATGCGGATGGACAATGGAAGTTGGCTAAGGAAGTTCGTGGCAATAAAGCTCATGTTACAGATATTACCCTTGATAAACCTATCACAGCTCAAGATTGGCGCTTGAATGTTGTCACTTCCGACAATGGAACTCCATGGAAGGCTATTCGTATCTATAACTGGAAAATGTATGAAAAGCTTGATACTGAGAGTGTCAATATTCCAATGGCCAAGTCTGCAGCCCGTTCTTTAGGCAATAACAAGGTACAAGTTGGCTTTGCGGATGTACCAGCTGGAGCAACCATTACCGTTTATGACAATCCAAATTCTCAAACTCCGATTGCAACCTTGAAGAGCGAAGTTGGAGGAGACCTAGCAAGTTCACCATTGGATTTGACAAATCAATCTGGTCTTCTTTACTATCGTACCCAGTTGCCAGGCAAGGAAATTAGTAATGTCCTAGCAGTTTCCGTTCCAAAAGATGACAGAAGAATCAAGTCAGTCAGCCTAGAAACAGGACCTAAGAAAACAAGTTATGCTGAAGGGGAGGATTTGGACCTTAGAGGTGGTGTTCTTCGAGTTCAGTATGAAGGAGGAGCTGAGGACGAACTCATTCGCCTAACTCACGCAGGTGTATCAGTATCAGGTTTTGATACGCATCATAAGGGAGAACAAAATCTTACTCTCCAATATCTGGGACAACCAGTAAATGCGAATTTGGTAGTGACTGTAACTAGCCAGAATGAAGCAAGTCCGAAAACTATTTTGGGAATTGAAGTAAGTCAGGAACCGAAAAAAGATTACCTAGTTGGTGATAGCTTAGACTTGTCTGAAGGACGATTTGCAGTGGCTTATAGCAATGACACCATGGAAGAACATTCCTTTACTGATGAGGGAGTTGAAATTTCTGGTTACGATGCTCAAAAGACTGGTCGTCAAACCTTGACGCTTCGTTACCAAGGTCATGAAGTCAACTTTGATGTTTTGGTATCTCCAAAGGCTGCAGTTAACGATGAGTACCTCAAACAAGAAATTACTGCTGTCCAAGGTCGTCAGTCAACGGTTGCTTATACCTTCTCCAGTGAGGACAAACAAGCGACGCTAGTAGAGAAACTTAATGGAGCGAAAGCTGTTGCAGAAAATCACAGTGCCAGTCAAGAAGACGTCAATCAGGCTTTGAATGAATTGAAACAAGCAGGCGCAAACTTGGATGGCAATCAGCGTTACGAGGTTGCTAGGAAAGAATTAGAAGGCTTACTCGAATCCATCCGCGAAAAATATCCTAAATCAGAACTAATTGCGCAAGCAGAGGCTTTGTTGGTCTCACAAGCACCAACTCCACAAGCTTTTGCGGACATGAAAGAACAGCTGAATAAGAAACTAGCTCCTGCAGCAGAAAGCCATCACGTTGGTAGCCAGGATCCAAATGAAGTAGCCCCAACAGTTGAAGCCCTCTCTGGACTAGTTGTGGAAACTGAAACAATAGCCTTTGAACGTCAAGAGCGCCCAAATGCAGGCCTTCTCAAAGGTCAACATCAACTAGTTCAAGAGGGAGTTGAGGGACAAATTCGTCACTTGATTGAAGTAGATAGCCAAGGGAAACGCACTCTTCGTTTAACAGAGGTAATTAAAGAAGCTGTTCCAGAAATTACTGAGGTTGGAACAAAAGTTCTTTCAAGTAAGGAACCAACTGAAGGTGTCAAGAATTTGGTTGTGGATACTCCGAAATTAGAAGTTGAAGAGACAAGTATTGCCTTCGAACACCAAGAACGTCCAAATCCAAATCTCCCAGTTGGTCAACGTCAACTTGTCCAAGCAGGGGTTGAGGGACAAATTCGTCGCTTGATTGAAGTAGATAGTCAAGGCAATCGTACGCTTCGCGCTACAGAAGTTTTGAAAGAAGCTAGTCCTGAAATCGTAGAAGTAGGTACTGGTCTCATCCCTGCCAATCCAGCGCCACAAACGACAGTCCTTCCAAAAACTACTAATCAACCGGCTTCTGATCAACACAAGGCTCCTAAATTGGAAGTTCAAGAGGAAAAGGTTGCCTTTGACCGTCAAGAGCATGAAAATGCTGATATGCTAGTTGGGGAACAACGAGTCATCATACAGGGACGAGATGGTCTGTTGAGACATGTCTTTGAAGTTTATGAAAACGGTCAGCGTCTTCTTCGTTCAACAGAAGTCATCCAAGAGGCGATTCCAGAAATTGTTGAAATTGGAACAAAAGTAAAAACTGAACCAGCAGTAGCGCCTACACAAGAAAAAACAGCCCAAAATACAGCAGTTAAATCAGAAGAAGTAGGCAAACAATTGCCAAATACAGGAACTGCTGATGCCAATGAAGCCCTAATAGCAGGATTGGCAAGTCTTGGTCTTGCTAGTTTAGTCTTGACATTGAAACAGAAAAAAGAAGATGAAGATTAAATATCGAAAAATCTTGTGAAATCTTTCCTTATATTTCCAAAGTGTGATATAATAGTTTCGAATAAAATAAATAAAGGGGTTTTTGTAACATGGCAAAACTTACTGTTAAAGACGTTGACTTGAAAGGTAAAAAAGTCCTCGTTCGTGTTGACTTCAACGTACCATTGAAAGATGGCGTAATCACTAACGACAACCGTATCACTGCAGCTCTTCCAACTATTAAGTACATCATCGAACAAGGTGGACGTGCAATTCTTTTCTCTCACCTTGGGCGTGTGAAAGAAGAAGCTGATAAAGCTGGTAAATCACTTGCTCCTGTAGCTGCTGACTTGGCTGCTAAATTGGGTCAAGAAGTTACATTCCTTCCAGGTGTTACTCGTGGTGCTGAATTGGAAGCAGCTATCAACGCTCTTGAAGATGGACAAGTTCTCTTGGTTGAAAACACTCGTTACGAAGATGTTGACGGCAAGAAAGAATCTAAAAACGATCCTGAACTTGGTAAATACTGGGCATCACTTGGAGATGGTATCTTCGTAAACGATGCATTCGGTACAGCTCACCGTGCACACGCATCTAACGTTGGTATCTCAGCAAACGTTGAAAAAGCAGTTGCTGGTTTCCTTCTTGAAAACGAAATTGCCTACATCCAAGAAGCAGTTGAAGCTCCAGAACGTCCATTCGTAGCGATCCTTGGTGGTTCAAAAGTTTCAGACAAGATTGGTGTTATCGAAAACTTGCTTGAAAAAGCTGATAAAGTCCTTATCGGTGGTGGTATGACTTACACATTCTACAAAGCACAAGGTATCGAAATCGGTAACTCACTTGTAGAAGAAGACAAATTGGATGTTGCGAAAGCTCTTCTTGAAAAAGCAAACGGTAAATTGATCTTGCCAGTTGACTCAAAAGAAGCTAACGCATTTGCTGGCTACACTGAAGTGCGTGACACTGAAGGTGAAGCAGTTTCTGAAGGCTTCCTTGGTCTTGACATCGGTCCAAAATCTATCGCTAAATTTGACGAAGCTTTGACTGGTGCTAAAACAGTTGTATGGAACGGACCTATGGGTGTATTTGAAAACCCTGACTTCCAAGCTGGTACAATCGGTGTGATGGACGCTATCGTGAAACAACCAGGTGTTAAATCAATCATCGGTGGTGGTGACTCAGCTGCCGCAGCAATCAACCTTGGTCGCGCAGACAAATTCTCATGGATTTCTACAGGTGGTGGAGCATCAATGGAACTTCTTGAAGGTAAAGTTCTTCCAGGACTTGCAGCCTTGACAGAAAAATAAGATTTTATAAATAAATCAAAGAAGAGAGGGATGAAAGTTCCTCTTTTCTTTTGCTTAAAATAAAAACGCTTCCTCTCAACTATTGCTCATAAAATCAGCCGATTTATGATAAAATGGAAATAGAAAGTTGAGATTATGAGTTATTTTAAAAAATATAAATTCGATAAATCCCAGTTCAAACTTGGTATGCGAACCTTTAAAACAGGTATTGCTGTTTTTCTAGTTCTCTTGATTTTTGGCTTTTTTGGCTGGAAAGGTCTTCAAATTGGTGCTTTGACAGCCGTTTTTAGCCTGAGGGAGAGTTTTGATAAGAGTGTTCATTTTGGGACTTCGCGCATTCTAGGAAATAGTATTGGAGGTCTCTACGCCCTGGTCTTCTTTCTATTAAATACTTTTTTCCACGAAGCCTTTTGGGTGACCTTGGTAGTGGTTCCAATCTGCACCATGTTAACCATTATGACAAATGTAGCTATGAATAACAAAGCAGGTGTCATAGGTGGTGTAGCAGCTATGTTAATCATTACCCTATCAATTCCGAGTGGAGAAACAATTTTGTACGTATTTGCGCGTGTATCAGAAACTTTCATGGGAGTTTTTGTCGCAATTCTCGTAAATTACGATATTGATCGTATTCGACTCTTTTTAGAGAAAAAAGAAAAATAATGTTACATTTTATAACATTATCAATTGACGTTTGTCTTTTTTTAGACTATAATAGACAGAAAGAAGGAAATTGTAAATGAAGGAAAAAGAATTTCGCCGAAACATGGCTGTTTTTCCTATTGGCAGTGTTATGAAGTTGACCGATCTATCGGCGCGTCAGATTCGTTATTATGAAGATCAAGAGTTGATTAAACCTGATCGAAACGAAGGAAACCGTCGCATGTATTCCTTGAATGACATGGATCGTCTGCTTGAAATCAAAGATTATATCTCAGAAGGTTATAATATCGCTGCCATTAAGAAAAAATATGCTGAACGTGAAGCGAAGTCCAAGAAAGTGGTGAGTCAGACTGAGGTGCGTCGTGCACTTCACAATGAACTCCTCCAACAGGGGCGTTTTGCTTCAGTACGATCACCTTTTGGTCGCGGTTAGGCAACCGCAAGTAGTCATAGATTAAGGAGAAAACTCATGCCAATCACAGCTGCAGATATTCGTCGTGAAGTCAAGGAAAAAAATGTTACCTTTATTCGTCTCATGTTCTCAGATATTTTGGGAACCATGAAAAACGTCGAAATTCCTGCTACAGATGAACAATTAGATAAAGTCTTGTCAAATAAGGCTATGTTTGATGGATCTTCTATCGAAGGTTTTGTACGTATCAATGAGTCAGATATGTACTTGTACCCAGACTTGGATACATGGACAGTCTTCCCTTGGGGAGATGAAAATGGAAGTGTTGCAGGTTTGATCTGTGATGTCTATACAACAGAAGGTGAACCATTTGCAGGTGACCCTCGTGGCAATTTGAAGCGTGCTCTTCGTCACATGGAAGAAGTAGGGTTCAAATCCTTCAACCTTGGACCAGAACCAGAATTCTTCCTATTTAAACTAGATGAAAATGGGGACCCAACACTTGAAGTAAATGACAAGGGTGGCTACTTTGATTTGGCACCTACGGACCTTGCGGACAATACACGTCGTGAGATTGTCAATGTCTTGACCAAAATGGGATTTGAAGTAGAAGCGAGTCACCACGAGGTTGCGGTTGGACAGCATGAGATTGACTTTAAGTACGATGAAGTTCTCCGTGCTTGTGATAAGATTCAAATCTTTAAACTTGTTGTTAAAACCATTGCTCGCAAACATGGGCTTTACGCAACCTTTATGGCCAAACCAAAATTTGGTATTGCTGGATCAGGTATGCACTGTAATATGTCCTTGTTTGATGCAGAAGGAAATAATGCCTTCTTTGATCCAAATGATCCAAAAGGAATGCAGTTGTCAGAAACAGCTTATCATTTCCTTGGTGGTTTGATTAAGCATGCCTACAACTATACTGCCATCATGAACCCAACGGTTAACTCATACAAACGTTTGGTTCCAGGTTATGAAGCGCCTGTTTACATTGCTTGGGCTGGTCGTAACCGTTCGCCACTTGTGCGCGTGCCTGCTTCACGTGGTATGGGAACTCGTCTTGAGTTACGTTCAGTGGATCCGATGGCAAACCCATACATCGCTATGGCGGTTCTTTTGGAAGTTGGTTTGCATGGTATTGAAAATAAAATCGAAGCACCAGCTCCTATTGAAGAAAATATCTACATCATGACAGCAGAAGAGCGTAAGGAAGCTGGCATTACAGACCTTCCATCAACTCTTCACAATGCTTTGAAAGCTTTGACTGAGGATGAAGTGGTCAAGGCTGCCCTAGGAGATCACATCTACACTAGCTTCCTTGAGGCTAAACGTATCGAGTGGGCTAGCTATGCAACCTTCGTTTCACAATGGGAAATTGATAATTATTTAGATCTTTACTAATACTAATATAGAAGAAAGATTGCCTGAGGGTGGTCTTTTTTTCTTGCATTTTATATCGAGGTGTGATATATTTTATATAACGAAGTGCGATATATCGAACTGGATAGGAGGTGGCTATAAATGGAATTAACGGATAAGATTCGTCGAGTTTATCTTCCGATGACGGAAACGGGTTTTTATATCTTGTTCTGTCTGCAAAAGGAAGGTCATGGTTATAGTATTACGCAAAAGGTCAAGGAGATGACAGATTCGCAAGTTTCAATTAGTCCTGGGACTATGTATGGAACCTTGTCAAAAATGGAAAAGGATGGTTTGATTTCCTTTGTTCGCGAAGAGGAAAAACGTAAAATCTATCAGATTACAGACTTGGGACGCAAAGTCTTAGATATTGAATTGAAACGTATTGAACGGCTCTATAGAAACAGTCGGGAGGAAGGATGATGGAAAAGAAAATTGTTTATCGAATTTTTACAATTGCGGATTATGAGAGGGAGGCTCTGTACTTTAGAGAAATGCATGCTAAGGGCTGGAAACTTAGAAAAGTAAGCTATTCTATCTTATTGTTTGCAGTTAAGTATACCTTTGAAAAGTGTCACTATGAGCAAGTGTCTTATCAGTTGGATTTTTACCCAATGGAAAAATCAGAGAGAGCCTCCTATTTACAATTATTTAAAGACTGTGGCTGGGAGCATATTACAGACTTTAATGGTTTTTCCTACTTTAGAAAACTTCATTCTGGAATTGAGTCGGATGCCGAGTTTGAAATTTATAATGACGCGGCCGGGAAGTTAGCTATGGTCAAACGGATTTTAACAATGCGGATGCTTCCTATTTTGCTTCTCTTTTTAGCTCTACTACCGATTTTCTCAAAGTTTGTCAGTGGAGGTAGTTCTTTCAGTTGGGAAATGTTTTTGATTGTTATCATAGACTGTACTTTATTGATAGTTTTCGCGATTCAGATTTCTTATATTTTTTGGAGATTGTTTCAAAAGTGGAAAGAATTATCTGATAAATAACGCCAGGCATGTTTTCTAATTTTGGGGTAAGACAATGAATAGCAGAGTAGAATTTCGGATTTTCACCATTGTTGATTTGGACAAGGAAGAAGAGTATTTGCATGAGATGCATTTGAAAGGTTGGAGGTATAGAACGAGTCGTTTTGGTTTGTTCTATTTTGACCAATGTCAACCAGACGATGTCATCTACCGTATCTATGATTCTAGGTTTCTTAAAAAGCATAAGCATGAACTGCAAGATTTTAGAAATAGAGGTTGGGAATTGATAGAAGCAGGTTCTTGTTCGATTCTTCGTAAATCGTCTTCTGATTTACTTCCAGAGGATCAAGTCTATATGAGTAAGGGGCTCAGATGGGAAGTCATGCGATATAGACTTCGTTCATGTATAGTTGCTTTCTCAGGCGGTCTTGTTGTTTGTATAAGTTTATTTAAAGAAGAACTTTCCATGTCTTTCTTCGTTATTTTTCTTTTATATGCTCTCTTGATTTCTTATCTAACCTATGGTTTTTTCAGACTTAAAAAGAAATACCAAGTAGATGGAAGTTGAGTTTCTCGGTCTTCAGACTGATTTTTAGCACTCTTGGTAAAAGAGTGCTAATTTTTTGAGTTTTTGTCTTGACATTCTCTTCTAAGGGTGTATAATAGAATCATGAGTTAGCACTTGAGCGTATCGAGTGCTAATTGATCAGACAGAGAGGAGTGATGAGATGGTTACAGAGCGTCAGCAGGATATTTTAAATCTGATTATTGACATCTTTACCAAAACGCACGAACCTGTCGGATCCAAAGCCTTGCAAGAGTCTATTAACTCTAGCAGCGCAACCATTCGTAATGACATGGCGGCTCTAGAAAAGCAAGGTTTGCTTGAGAAGGCTCATACTTCAAGTGGTCGGATGCCAAGTGTTGCTGGTTTTCAGTACTATGTGAAACACTCACTGGATTTTGACCGACTGGCTGAAAATGAGGTATACGAGATTGTCAAAGCCTTTGATCAGGAATTCTTCAAACTGGAGGATATTTTGCAAGAGGCAGCTAATCTACTAACAGACCTGAGTGGCTGTACGGTAGTAGCACTAGATGTTGAACCGAGCAGGCAAAGGTTGACAGCCTTTGATATCGTTGTTTTGGGGCAACATACAGCCTTGGCAGTATTCACTCTAGACGAGTCTCGAACGGTTACCAGTCAGTTTCTGATTCCAAGGAACTTCTTGCAGGAGGATTTGCTGAAACTGAAGAATATCATTCAGGAACGTTTCCTCGGTCACACCGTTCTAGATATCCACTACAAGATTCGGACAGAGATTCCACAGATTATCCAGCGTTACTTTACAACAACGGACAATGTCATGGATCTCTTTGAACACATCTTTAAAGAAATGTTTAACGAAAACATTGTGGTGGCGGGCAAGGTCAATCTCTTGAATTTTGCCAATCTGG
>CAUQZY010000021.1:0-25347 GCA_963522395.1 uncultured Streptococcus sp. | reverse complement strand
TGCAAATCCACACGAAGCGGTCATGATGGCTAGCCTTAACCCAGCAAAATCTGTTCACATTGATGATGTCTGTGGTCAAATCCGCGAAGGCTATGACGCGGACTTTATCGTATTAGATAAAGATTTGGAATTGGTAGCAACCTATCTAGATGGTGTGAAACGTTATCAAGCATAAGAGAGAAAGCAGAAGTTAGAGACTAGCTTCTGCTTTTTTATCTATATTGCTTTACCGGTAAATAAAAAAGTTAAAAAAATCACAAAAAATCTTGAAGAAACAAATGAAAAGGCTTACAATTATATTATAAATAGTACAAATAAAAAAACGGAGGAATGCTTTATGAAAGCCTATACTTATGTTAAACCAGGACTTGCTTCTTTTGTTGATGTAGACAAACCAGTTATTCGCAAGCCAACAGACGCTATTGTGCGTATCGTAAAAACCACTATTTGTGGAACAGACCTCCATATTATCAAAGGGGATGTTCCCGCTTGCCAAAGTGGTACCATTCTTGGTCACGAAGGGATTGGGATTGTTGAAGAAGTTGGAGAAGGAGTTTCTAACTTCAAAAAAGGCGACAAGGTCTTGATTTCTTGTGTCTGTGCCTGTGGTAAATGCTACTACTGTAAAAAAGGAATTTATGCCCACTGTGAAGACGAAGGGGGCTGGATTTTCGGTCACCTGATTGATGGTATGCAGGCTGAATATTTACGTGTCCCTCATGCAGATAACACTCTTTACCACACTCCAGAAGACTTGTCAGATGAAGCCTTGGTTATGCTATCAGACATTCTGCCTACTGGATATGAAATTGGTGTCTTAAAAGGGAAAGTAGAACCTGGTTGCAGCGTAGCCATTATTGGTTCAGGTCCAGTTGGTTTAGCAGCTCTTTTGACAGCTCAATTCTATTCACCAGCTAAATTGATTATGGTGGACTTAGACGATAACCGCTTGGAAACTGCTGTATCATTTGGTGCGACTCACAAGGTTAATTCTTCAGACCCTGAAAAAGCCATTAAAGAAATTTATGATTTGACAGGTGGTCGTGGTGTAGACGTAGCTATTGAAGCTGTTGGTATTCCTGCAACATTTGATTTCTGTCAAAAGATTATCGGTGTAGACGGAACAGTTGCTAACTGTGGTGTACATGGTAAACCAGTTGAATTCGATTTGGACAAACTTTGGATTCGCAACATCAATGTAACAACTGGTTTGGTATCTACAAATACGACTCCACAATTGTTGAAAGCACTTGAAAGTCATAAGATTGAACCAGAAAAATTGGTAACTCACTATTTCAAACTAAGTGAAATTGAAAAAGCCTATGAAGTCTTCAGTAAGGCAGCAGACCACCATGCAATTAAGGTCATTATCGAAAACGATATCTCAGAATCCTAAGAAACAAAAAGTTTTTGTCATATAAGTAAATAGAAATTCAGTCATCCATCAGATGGCTGGATTTTTTATCAAGAAATTAAGAAATGAGCATATTTCTTTCCTTGTTTAGCGGAATTGGTTATAATATACGGTACAAAGGAATGAATGAATATGTATCGTGTTATAGAAATGTACGGAGATTTTGAACCGTGGTGGTTCTTAGAAGGTTGGGAAGAAGATATTGTAGCGAGTAAGAAATTTGACCAGTATTATGATGCTCTCAAATACTACAAAACTTGCTGGTTTAGATTGGAACAAGAATCCCCTCTTTATAAAAGTAGAAGTGACTTGATGACCATTTTTTGGGATCCAGAAGACCAACGCTGGTGTGATGAATGTGATGAGTATTTACAACAATACCATTCTTTGGCTCTTTTACAGGATGAGCAGGTTATTCCAGATGAAAAACTACGCCCAGGCTATGAAAAACAAACAGGTAAGGAAAGGCACCGTTCTTGCCGTATGAAATTAAAATAGAGGAAAAGTAACTTTTTTGGAGTTGCTTTTTTTATTTTTCCAAATCTTTGCGAATAGTATAGGTGAGGAGGTAAGTATGGTTCAAGAAATTGCACAAGAAATCATTCGTTCGGCTCGGAAAAAAGGGGCGCAAGACATTTATTTTGTCCCCAAGTTAGACGCCTATGAGCTTCATATGAGGGTAGGAGACGAGCGCTGTAAAATCGGTTGTTATGATTTTGAAAAATTTGCGGCCGTCATCAGTCACTTTAAGTTTGTGGCGGGTATGAATGTTGGAGAAAAGCGACGTAGTCAACTTGGTTCCTGTGATTATGCCTATGACGATAAGATGGCGTCACTACGTTTATCTACTGTAGGTGATTATAGAGGTCATGAGAGTTTAGTTATTCGTTTGTTGCATGATGAGGAGCAGGAGTTGCATTTTTGGTTTCAGGATATTGGAGAACTGGGTAAGCAGTACAGGCAACGGGGACTCTATCTTTTTGCTGGTCCAGTCGGCAGTGGCAAGACAACCTTGATGCACGAATTGGCTAAATCAATATTTAAAGGACAGCAAGTCATGTCCATCGAAGATCCTGTCGAAATCAAGCAGGACGACATGCTCCAGTTGCAGCTAAATGAAGCAATCGGACTAACCTATGAAAATCTAATCAAACTTTCTTTGCGTCATCGTCCTGATCTCTTGATTATCGGAGAAATTCGAGACAGCGAGACGGCGCGTGCAGTGGTCAGAGCCAGTTTGACAGGGGCGACAGTCTTTTCAACCATCCATGCCAAGAGCATTCGAGGTGTTTATGAGCGCTTGCTGGAGTTGGGTGTGAGTGAGGAGGAATTAGCAGTCGTTCTGCAAGGTGTCTGCTACCAGAGATTAATCGGGGGAGGAGGAATCGTTGACTTTGCAAACAAAGACTATCAAGAACACCAGCCAACTAGCTGGAATGAACAGATTGACCAGCTTCTTAAAGATGGACATATCACAAGTCTTCAGGCTGAAACGG
This sequence comes from uncultured Streptococcus sp., assembly GCA_963522395.1. GTDB lineage: Bacteria > Bacillota > Bacilli > Lactobacillales > Streptococcaceae > Streptococcus. Next base: position 22,437 of record CAUQZY010000021.1, on the reverse strand, counting down.
AAAAAATTAGCTACAGCTAAGCAAAAAAATATCATCACCCTGTTTAACAATCTCTTTTCCAGCGGTTTTCATCTGGTGGAGACCATCTCCTTTTTAGATAGGAGTGCTCTGTTGGACAAGCAGTGTGTGACCCAGATGCGCACAGGTTTGTCTCAGGGGAAATCATTCTCAGAAATGATGGAAAGTTTGGGTTTTTCAAGTGCCATTGTCACTCAGTTATCCCTAGCGGAAGTCCATGGGAATCTCCACCTGAGTTTGGGAAAGATAGAAGAGTATCTAGACAATCTGGCCAAGGTCAAGAAAAAATTAATTGAAGTAGCGACCTATCCTTTGATTTTGCTGGGTTTTCTTCTCTTAATCATGCTGGGGCTACGGAACTACCTACTACCACAACTGGATAGTAGCAATATTGCCACCCAAATTATCGGCAATCTGCCACAAATCTTTCTGGGAATGGTAGGCCTTGTTTCAGTAGGTGTCCTTTTAGCACTAACTTTTTATAAAAGAAGTTCTAAGATGCGCGTCTTTTCTATCCTAGCACGCATTCCTTTTCTGGGAATCTTTGTGCAGACTTATCTGACAGCTTATTATGCGCGTGAATGGGGTAATATGATTTCTCAAGGGCTGGAGTTGACGCAGATTTTTCAAATGATGCAGGAACAAGGTTCCCAGCTCTTTAAAGAAATCGGTCAAGATTTGGCGCAAGCTCTACAAAATGGTCAGGAATTTTCTCAGACGATAGGAACCTATCCTTTCTTTAAAAAGGAGTTGAGTCTCATCATCGAGTATGGGGAAGTCAAGTCCAAGCTGGGTAGTGAGTTGGAAATCTATGCTGAAAAAACTTGGGAAGCCTTTTTTACCCGAGTCAACCGCACCATGAATTTGGTGCAGCCACTGGTTTTTATCTTTGTGGCACTGATTATCGTTTTACTTTATGCGGCAATGCTCATGCCCATGTATCAAAATATGGAGGTAAATTTTTAAAATGAAAAAAATGATGACATTCTTGAAAAAAGCTAAGGTTAAAGCTTTCACTCTGGTAGAGATGTTAGTGGTCCTTTTAATCATCAGCGTGCTTCTCTTACTCTTTGTACCTAATTTGACCAAACAAAAAGAAGCAGTCAATGACAAAGGAAAAGCTGCTGTTGTTAAGGTGGTAGAAAGCCAGGCAGAGCTTTATAGTTTGGATAAAAATGAAGATGCTAGTCTAAGCAAGTTACAAGCAGATGGGCGAATCACAGAAGAACAGGCTAAAGCCTATAATGAATACTATACAAAAAATGGAGGGGCAAATCGTAAAGTCAATGATTAAGGCCTTTACCATGCTGGAAAGTCTCTTGGTTTTGGGACTGGTGAGTATCCTTGCCTTGGGCTTATCCGGCTCTGTTCAGTCCACTTTTGCAGCGGTAGAGGAGCAGATTTTCTTTATGGAGTTTGAAGAACTCTATAGAGAAACCCAAAAACGCAGTGTAGCCAGTCAGCAAAAGACTAGTCTAAACTTAAATGGGCAGACGATTAGCAATGGCAGTCAAAAGTTGACAGTCCCTAAAGGAATTCAAGCACCATCGGGCCAAAGTATCACATTTGACCGAGCTGGGGGCAATTCGTCCCTGGCTAAGGTTGAATTTCAGACCAGCAAAGGAGCGATTCGTTATCAATTATATCTAGGAAATGGAAAAATTAAACGCATTAAGGAAACAAAAAATTAGGGCAGTGATTTTACTGGAAGCAGTAGTTGCTCTAGCTATCTTTGCTAGCATTGCAACCCTCCTTTTGGGACAAATTCAGAAAAATAGGCAAGAAGAAGCAAAAATCTTGCAAAAGGAAGAAGTCTTGAGGGTAGCTAAGATGGCTCTGCAGACAGGTCAAAATCAGGTAAACATCAACGGAGTTGAGATTCAGGTGTTTTCTGGTGAAAAGGGATTGGAGGTCTACCATGGTTCAGAACAGTTGTTGGCTATCAAAGAGCCATAAAATCAAGGCTTTCACTTTGTTGGAATCCCTGATTGCCCTCATTGTCATCAGTGGAAGCTTACTCCTCTTTCAAGCCATGAGCCAGCTCCTCATTTCAGAAGTTCGTTATCAGCAGCAAAGCGAGCAAAAAGAGTGGCTCTTGTTTGTGGAGCATCTGGAGGCAGAATTAAATCGTTCGCAATTCGAAAAAGTGGAGGGCAATCACCTTTATATGAAGCAGGATGGCAAGGAAATTGCGATAGGTAAGTCAAAATCAGATGATTTTCGGAAAACCGATGCCAGTGGACGAGGTTATCAGCCGATGGTTTATGGGCTCAAATCCGCACAGATTACAGAGGACAATCAACTGGTGCGTTTTCGTTTCCGGTTTCAAAAAGGCTTAGAAAGGGAGTTTATCTATCGTGTGGAAAAAGAAAAAAGTTAAGGCAGGAGTTCTCCTCTATGCGGTAACCATAGCAGCCATCTTTAGTCTTTTGTTACAATTTTACTTGAACCGACAAGTCGCCCACTATCAAGACTATGCTTTAAATAAAGAAAAGCTGATTGCCTTTGCTATGGCCAAGCGAACCAAAGATAAGGTTGAGAAAGAAAGCGGGGAACAGACCTTTAACCTAGGTCAAGTAAGCTATCAAAACAAGAAAACAAGCTTGACGACAGTGGTTCGTACATCCAAGAGTCAATATGAGTTTCTGTTTCCTTCCGTCAAAATAAAAAAAGAGAAAACGGATAAAAAGGAAGAGGTAGCGACCGATTCAAGCGAAAAAGTGGAGAAGAAAAAATCAGAAAAAAAGAGAATTCCTAGCCAATCAAGCTACTTTGTGCTAAACTAAAGATATGAAACATGATTTTAACCACAAAGCAGAAACTTTTGATTCTCCTAAGAATATCTTCCTTGCAAATTTGGTATGTCAAGCAGTCGAGAAACAGATTGATCTTCTATCAGACAAAGAAATTTTAGATTTCGGTGGAGGGACGGGTCTATTAACCTTGCCCCTAGCCAATCAAGCTAAGTTCGTTACTCTTGTAGACATTTCTGAGAAAATGCTGGGGCAAGCTCGTTTGAAAGCGGAGCAGCAAGACATCAAGAATATCCAGTTTTTGGAGCAAGATTTACTGGAAAAACCCTTGAAGCAAGAGTTTGATCTCATTGTTGTTTGTCGGGTTCTTCATCATATGCCTGATTTGGATGCTGCTCTCTCACTGTTTCATCAACATTTGAAGGAAGATGGACAACTCCTACTTGCTGATTTTACCAAGACAGAAGCTAACCATCATGGATTTGAATTAGCTGAACTGGAAAACAAGCTAATTCAGCACGGTTTTTCATCTGTGCATAGTCAGATTCTCTATAGCGCTGAAGACCTGTTTCAAGGAAATTACTCAGAACTCTTTTTAACAGTAGCCCAAAAATCACTCGCCTAGTCAGGGAGTGATTTTTCTATAAGGATGGAAAAAAGGAGGGAAATTTGATAAGATAGGAATATGGATTTTGAAAAAATTGAACAAGCTTATACCTATTTACTAGAGAATGTCCAAGTCATCCAAAGTGATTTGGCAACCAATTTTTATGACGCTTTGGTGGAGCAAAACAGCATCTATCTGGATGGTGAGACTGAGTTAGAGCAGGTCAAGGAGAATAATCAGGCCCTGAAGCGTTTAGCGCTTCGTAAGGAAGAGTGGCTCAAGACTTACCAATTTCTCTTGATGAAAGCCGGGCAGACAGAACCCTTGCAGGCCAATCACCAGTTTACACCAGATGCCATTGCTTTCCTTTTGGTGTTTATTGTGGAAGAGTTGTTTAAAGAGGAGGAAATTACTATCCTCGAAATGGGTTCTGGGATGGGAATTCTAGGCGCTACTTTCTTGACCTCGCTTGCTAAAAAAGTGGATTACTTGGGAGTGGAAGTAGATGATTTGCTGATTGATTTGGCAGCTAGTATGGCAGATGTAATTGGTTTGCAGGCTGGCTTTGTCCAAGGAGATGCCGTTCGTCCACAAATGCTCAAAGAAAGCGATGTGGTCATCAGCGACTTGCCTGTCGGCTATTATCCTGATGATGCCGTTGCGTCGCGTCATCAGGTTGCTTCTAGTCAAGAACATACTTACGCCCATCACTTGCTCATGGAACAAGGACTTAAGTATCTCAAGTCAGACGGAAACGCTATTTTTCTAGCTCCGAGTGATTTGTTGACCAGTCCTCAAAGTGATTTGTTGAAGGGGTGGTTGAAAGAAGAGGCAAGTCTGGTTGCTATGATTAGTTTGCCTGAAAATCTTTTTGCTAATGCCAAACAATATAAGACTATTTTTATCTTACAGAAGAAAAGTGAAATAGCAGTAGAGCCTTTTGTTTATCCACTTGCTAGCTTGCAAGATGCAAGTGTTTTAATGAAATTTAAAGAAAATTTTCAAAAATGGACTCAAGGTACTGAAATATAAAATAGATTTTGCTATAATAGATGAAAACGCTTAAAAGAGGAGTCTTGTTATGACAAAAACAATTGCAATCAATGCAGGAAGTTCAAGTTTGAAATGGCAATTATACTTAATGCCAGAGGAAAAAGTGTTAGCCAAAGGTTTGATTGAACGTATCGGTTTGAAAGATTCAATTTCAACTGTAAAATTTGACGGCCGTTCTGAACAACAAATTTTGGATATCGAAAATCACACACAAGCTGTTAAAATCTTGTTGGATGACTTGATTCGTTTCGACATTATCAAGGCTTATGATGAGATTACAGGTGTTGGACACCGTGTTGTTGCAGGTGGAGAATATTTCAAAGAATCAACAGTCGTTGAGGGAGATGTTTTAGAAAAAGTTGAAGAGTTGAGCTTGTTGGCTCCTCTCCACAATCCAGCCAATGCAGCAGGTGTTCGTGCCTTCAAGGAATTGTTGCCAGACATTACCAGTGTAGTTGTTTTTGATACTTCATTCCACACAAGTATGCCAGAGAAAGCTTATCGCTACCCTCTACCAACAAAATATTACACAGAAAACAAGGTTCGTAAATATGGTGCCCACGGTACAAGTCACCAGTTTGTAGCAGGAGAAGCTGCAAAACTCTTGGGACGTCCATTAGAAGACTTAAAATTGATTACTTGCCACATCGGTAATGGTGCTTCTATTACAGCTGTTAAGGGTGGTCAATCTGTGGATACTTCAATGGGATTCACTCCACTTGGTGGTGTGATGATGGGAACTCGTACAGGAGATATTGACCCAGCTATCATTCCTTACCTAATGCAATATACAGAGGACTTTAATACGCCAGAGGCTATTAGCCATATTCTCAATCGTGAGTCAGGACTCATGGGAGTTTCAGGACAGTCTAGTGATATGCGTGATGTGATTGCTGCTAAAAAAGAAGGAGACCATGATGCTACCTTAGCATATGAAATCTATATTGACCGTATCCAAAAACATATTGGGCAGTACCTTGCAGTCCTAAATGGTGCAGATGCTATTATCTTTACAGCGGGTGTAGGAGAAAATGCAACCGATGTACGTGAAGATGTTATTTCAGGCATCTCTTGGTTTGGATGTGATGTTGATCCAGAAAAGAACGTCTTTGGCGTGACAGGAGACATCTCAACAGATGCAGCGAAGATTCGTGTCTTGGTTATTCCAACAGATGAAGAATTGGTCATTGCCCGTGATGTTGAGCGCTTGAAAAAATAAGTAAAACTAGAAAAAGTATTTAGTACAAGGAGTTGGGAAAGAGATTTTTCCAGCTTCTTTTTCTGATGAAATTGTCCAAAACCTTGCTATGATTGGCTTTTTTGAAAAATATGGTATAATAGTAGTAATTTAATAGATGGAGTTGAGTTTTGAAGAAAAACTTTCGTGTAAAAAGAGAGAAAGATTTTAAGGCGATTTTCAAGGAGGGGACAAGTTTTGCCAATCGCAAATTTGTTGTCTACCAATTAGAAAATCAGAAAAAACATTTTCGAGTAGGTCTATCAGTTAGCAAAAAACTGGGGAATGCAGTCACTAGAAATCAAATCAAGCGACGAATTAGACATATTATCCAGAATGCCAAAGGGAGTCTGGTAGAAGATGTCGATTTTGTTGTCATTGCTCGAAAAGGAGTCGAAACCTTGGAATACGCAGAGATGGAGAAAAATCTACTCCACGTATTAAAGTTATCAAAGATTTACCAGGAAGGAAATGGGAGTGAAAAAGAAACTACAGTTGACTAGTTTGCTAGGACTGTCTCTATTGATCATGACAGCCTGTGCAACAAATGGGACAACTAGCGATATTACAGCCGATTCGGCTGATTTTTGGAGTAAATTTGTTTACTTCTTTGCGGAAATCATTCGCTTTTTATCGTTTGATATCAGTATCGGAGTGGGGATTATTCTCTTTACGGTCTTGATTCGTACACTGCTTTTGCCAGTCTTTCAGGTGCAAATGGTGGCGTCTAGAAAAATGCAGGAAGCTCAACCACGCATTAAGGCGTTACGAGAACAATATCCAGGCAGAGATATGGAAAGCAGAACCAAGTTAGAGCAGGAAATGCGTAAAGTCTTTAAAGAAATGGGTGTCAGACATTCAGATTCCCTTTGGCCGATTTTGATTCAGATGCCGGTTATTTTGGCCTTGTTCCAAGCTCTATCAAGAGTTGACTTTTTAAAGACAGGTCATTTCTTATGGATTAACCTTGGCGGTGTGGATACAACCCTTGTGCTTCCGATTTTAGCAGCAGTATTTACCTTTTTAAGTACTTGGTTGTCCAACAAAGCATTGTCTGAGCGAAATGGCGCTACGACGGTGATGATGTATGGGATTCCAGTCTTGATCTTTGTTTTTGGGGTCTATGCTCCGAGTGGAGTAGCGCTCTACTGGGCAGTGTCCAATGCTTATCAAGTCTTGCAAACCTATTTCTTGAACAATCCATTCAAGATTATCGCAGAACGTGAGGCGGTAGTACAGGCACAGAAAGATTTGGAAAATAGAAAAAGAAAAGCCAAGAAAAAGGCTCAGAAAACGAAATAATAAGGAGGAATCTGGTAATGGTAGTATTTACAGGTTCAACTGTTGAAGAAGCAATCCAGAAAGGATTGAAAGAATTAGATATTCCAAGAATGAAGGCTCATATCAAAGTCATTTCTCGTGAAAAAAATGGATTTCTTGGTTTATTTGGTAAAAAACCAGCCCAGGTTGACATTGAAGCTATTAGTGAAACAACTGTCATCAAAGCAAATCAACAGGCGGTAAAGGGTGTTCCTAAAGAAATTAATGAAAAAAATGAACCAGTTAAAACAGTCAGTGAAGCGACCGTTGATTTGGGGCATGTTGTAGAAGCAATTAAAAAGATTGAAGAAGAAGGTCAAGGGGTTTCTGATGAAGTCAAGGCTGAAATCTTAAAAAATGAAAAACATGCTAGCACTATCTTAGAGGAAACAGGTCATATTGAGATTTTAAATGAATTACAGCTTGAAGAAGCTGGCCTCGAAGAAGTAGAAACTCCTATTGTTGAGAGTAAAGCTGAGCAAACTGAAAGTCAAGAATTAGAAGATTTGGGTTTAAAGGTTGAACCGAGTTTTGACATTGAACAAGTAGCTACGGAAGTCACGACTTATGTCCAAACAATCATTGATGATATGGACGTTGAGGCCACACTTTCAAATGATTATAACCGTCGTAGTATCAATCTACAAATTGACACCAACGAACCAGGTCGTATTATTGGCTACCATGGTAAAGTCTTGAAGGCCTTGCAACTGTTGGCTCAAAATTATCTTTACAACCGCTATTCAAGAACCTTCTACATTACAATCAATGTTAATGATTATGTCGAACACCGTGCAGAAGTCTTGCAGACCTATGCGCAAAAATTGGCGACTCGTGTTTTAGAAGAAGGACGTAGCTATCAAACGGATCCGATGTCAAATAGTGAACGCAAGATTATCCATCGTATTATTTCACGTATGGATGGCGTGACTAGTTACTCTGAGGGTGATGAGCCAAATCGCTATGTCGTTGTAGATACAGAATAAGTAAAATCAGGGTTCTCCTGATTTTTTGCTAGCTGGAGGAGATTTAATTAATGTTGAATAAGATAAGAGACTATCTAGTCTTTGCTGGTTTGCAGTATCGTAATCCGGATAAGTCTGGAGATGAGCGAGAGAAGATGCTGGAATTGCGCCACAAAGGTCAAGAGGCACGAAAGGCTTTTACAGAATTGGCTAAAGCCTTTCAGGCAAATCATCCAGAATGGCAACTCCAACAGACTAGCCAGTGGATGAATCAGGCGCAGCGCTTGCGACCACATTTTTGGGTTTATCTACAGAGAGACGGACAAGTGACAGAACCTATGATGGCCTTACGTTTATATGGAAGTCCTTCTGATTTCGGAGTCTCACTAGAAGTTAGTTTCATTGAGCGTAAGAAGGATGAGCAGACTCTAGGCAAGCAGGCTAAAGTTTTAGAAATTCCAATCGTTAAAGGAATTTATTATCTAGCCTACTCTAATGGTCAAAGTCAACGGTGGGAGGCGAACGAAGAAAATCGTTATACTTTACGCGAGAAGTTGAGAAGTCAAGAAGTTCGCAAAGTTTTAGTTAAGGCAGATGTTTCTTTTATAGAAAATCAATCATTAGAAGTGATTTTAGAAAAATTAGATGAAGCTTATGAGCGCTTACTTCCCTACTATCAGGCGACCAGAGGGTAGAAGTTACGAGACTTATCTAGCGTCGAATTGTTTAATTGCTATTCTATGTATTTTTTCATATAATAGTAAAATAGAATGTGTGATCTAATAATCACCTCAAATAGAAAGGAAATTCTATGTCAAATCTATCTGTTAATGCAATTCGTTTCCTAGGTATTGACGCTATCAACAAAGCCAACTCAGGTCACCCAGGTGTGGTTATGGGAGCAGCTCCGATGGCTTACAGCCTCTTTACAAAACAACTTCGTATCAATCCAGCTCAACCAAACTGGATTAACCGTGACCGCTTTATTCTTTCAGCAGGCCATGGTTCAATGCTCCTTTATGCCCTTCTTCACCTTTCTGGTTTTGAAGATGTCAGCATGGATGAGATTAAGAGCTTCCGTCAATGGGGTTCAAAAACACCAGGTCACCCAGAATTTGGCCATACAGCAGGAATTGATGCTACAACAGGTCCTTTAGGTCAAGGGATTTCAACTGCTACTGGTTTTGCCCAAGCAGAACGTTTCTTGGCAGCCAAATATAACCGTGAAGGCTACAATATCTTTGACCACTATACTTACGTTATCTGTGGAGACGGAGACTTGATGGAAGGTGTCTCAAGTGAGGCAGCTTCATACGCAGGTTTGCAAAAACTAGATAAGTTGGTTGTTCTTTATGATTCAAATGACATCAACTTGGATGGTGAGACAAAGGATTCCTTTACAGAAAGTGTTCGTGACCGTTACAATGCCTACGGTTGGCATACTGCCTTGGTTGAAGATGGAACAGACTTGGAAGCAATCCATGCTGCTATCGAAACAGCTAAAGCTTCAGGCAAACCATCTTTGATTGAAGTGAAGACTGTTATTGGATATGGTTCTCCAAACAAACAAGGAACTAATGCTGTACACGGTGCTCCTCTTGGAGCAGATGAAACTGCAGCAACTCGCCAAGCACTTGGTTGGGACTATGAGCCATTTGAAATCCCAGAACAAGTATATGCTGATTTCAAAGAAAATGTTGCAGACCGTGGCGCATCAGCTTATCAAACTTGGACTAAATTAGTTGCTGATTATAAAGAAGCTCACCCAGAATTGGCTGCAGAAGTAGAAGCAATCATCGAAGGACGTGATCCAGTTGAGGTGACTCCAGAAGACTTCCCAGCTTTAGAAAATGGCTTCTCTCAAGCGACGCGTAACTCAAGCCAAGATGCCTTGAATGTTGTGGCAGCTAAGTTACCAACCTTCCTTGGTGGATCAGCTGACCTTGCTCACTCAAACATGACTTATATCAAGACTGACGGACTTCAAGACGATGCCAATCGCTTGAACCGTAACATTCAGTTTGGTGTTCGTGAATTTGCCATGGGAACGATCTTGAACGGGATGGCCCTTCACGGTGGACTTCGTGTATACGGTGGAACTTTCTTCGTCTTCTCTGACTATGTGAAGGCAGCTGTCCGCTTGTCAGCCTTGCAAGGACTTCCTGTGACTTATGTCTTTACCCACGATTCTATTGCAGTTGGGGAAGACGGTCCGACTCACGAACCAGTTGAGCACTTGGCAGGTCTTCGTGCTATGCCAAATCTAAATGTTTTCCGTCCAGCAGATGCGCGTGAAACGCAAGCAGCTTGGTACCTTGCAGTGACAAGTGAGAAAACACCAACTGCCCTTGTCTTGACACGTCAAAACTTGACTGTTGAAGAGGGAACAGACTTCGACAAGGTTGCAAAAGGTGCCTATGTTGTCTATGAAAATGCAGCAGACTTTGATACAATCTTGATTGCGACAGGTTCAGAGGTCAATCTTGCTGTCTCAGCTGCCAAAGAATTGGCTAGTCAAGGCGCAAAAGTCCGTGTAGTCAGCATGCCATCTACAGATGTCTTTGATAAACAAGATGCAGCTTACAAGGAAGAAATTCTTCCAAATGCAGTTCGCCGTCGTGTTGCAGTCGAAATGGGTGCAAGTCAAAACTGGTACAAATATGTTGGTCTAGATGGTGCTGTTCTTGGTATTGATACCTTCGGAGCCTCTGCTCCAGCACCAAAAGTATTGGCAGAATATGGCTTTACTGTCGAAAATCTTGTAAAAGTCGTTCAAAACTTGAAATAATCCTAAAAATCAGGGCGCAAGCTCTGGTTTTTCTTACTAGAAAAGCAAGGTACAATCTTGTAAAAGTAGCTGAAATTTGATATAGTAGTCCTATGTAAAAGACAAAGGAGAATATAATGGAATCACAATATACATTTTTAATCATTCTTGTGGCTATGGTTGGCTTGATGTTCTTTACGCAACGCTCTCAAAAGAAACAAGCGCAAAAACGTATGGAAAGCTTGAATAAACTACAAAAAGGCTATGAAGTGATTACAATCGGTGGACTTTATGGAACAGTCGATGAAGTAGATACGGAGAAGAGAACAATTGTTCTTGATGTAGATGGAGTTTACTTGACGTTTGAACTAGCTGCTATCAAGACAGTATTACCGCTGAAAGAAACAGCTTCATTAGAAGGTGTAATTGAAAAATAAGACGGGATCACTAACTCCCGTTTTTCTATAAAAGAAAGGAAATGGGATGAAAAAACTGGTCTTTGTCTGTCTGGGAAATATTTGTCGCAGCCCTATGGCCGAGTTTGTTATGAAATCAATGACAGATAATTATGAAATCCAAAGTCGAGCGACTTCTTCTTGGGAACATGGCAATCCGATTCATAAGGGAACTCAAGGAATTTTTCAACATCATCAGATTCCTTATGAAAAAGGCAAGACATCGCTTCAGATTAGTAAGGAAGATTTTGAAGACTTTGATTATATTATCGGAATGGATGATTCAAATATTTCTGACTTACGTCAGATGTGTCCAGTAGACTGTCAAGATAAGATTTACTCATTTGCATCTGAAAGTGTTCCAGATCCTTGGTATACAGGAGATTTTGAAGAAACTTATCAGCGTGTTCAAGAGGGTTGTCAAGCATGGTTAGAACGTTTAGAAAAGGAGAGTGAAGGTGGGAAATCTTAAGAATTTTTACGACAAGTATCGTGTCTATCTGACTCGTCCACGTTTAGAACTTCTAGCAGTAGTTACCATTGCTATCTGTGCTGTACTCGTCTTTTTCCTAAATATTCCCGGAAAAGGTGTCTTAAAACTCGATAATGGAACGATTGTTTACGATGGCAGTCTTGTCCGTGGTAAAATGAATGGACAAGGTACCATCACCTTCCAAAATGGAGATCAATATACAGGTGGTTTTAACAATGGAGCCTTCAACGGAAAAGGTACCTTTCAATCCAAAGAAGGCTGGACCTACGAAGGTGATTTTGTAAATGGTCAGGCTGAAGGAAAAGGAAAACTAACAACAGAACAAGAAGTTGTTTATGAAGGGACTTTTAAACAAGGCGTTTTTCAACAAAAATAAAGCCTCCTTATCAAAGGAGGTATTATTAGAACCACAAAGTAAGCGCTTACCAGAAAATCTATCGCTTTCCAAGTCCCTCTTCCAATCAAGTTTGTGAAATAAAAAATATTTGAAATAAATTTCACAAACTCCAAAGATAAAACCTGATAAGAAAAGAAAATGAGAAAAATTTCACAAGAAACTAAAAATTCTTTGTGAAATGTTTATGAAACTGTTTACAAAGTTGAAATAATGCGTTATAATAAACTTGTGAAAAAATTAACAAAGGATTAAATCCTTGAAAGCTATGGAGGAAAATATGGCTGATAAAAAAACTGTGACACCAGAGGAAAAGAAACTCGCTGCTGAAAAACATGTAGATGAGTTGGTGCAAAAAGCTCTAGTTGCTCTTGAAGAAATGCGTAAATTGGATCAAGAGCAGGTTGACTACATCGTTGCCAAAGCATCAGTAGCAGCTTTGGATGCCCACGGAGAATTGGCTTTACATGCCTTTGAAGAAACAGGACGTGGTGTATTTGAAGATAAAGCAACTAAGAACTTGTTTGCTTGTGAACACGTAGTAAACAACATGCGCCACACTAAGACAGTTGGCGTTATCGAAGAAGACGATGTAACAGGATTGACTCTTATTGCTGAACCAGTTGGTGTTGTCTGTGGTATCACTCCTACAACAAACCCAACATCAACAGCAATCTTCAAATCATTGATTTCATTGAAGACACGTAACCCAATCGTCTTTGCCTTCCATCCATCAGCACAAGAATCATCTGCTCATGCAGCACGTATCGTCCGCGATGCAGCTATCGCAGCTGGTGCTCCTGAAAACTGTGTGCAATGGATTACTCAACCATCTATGGAAGCAACAAGTGCCCTTATGAACCACGAAGGTATTGCAACAATCCTTGCAACGGGTGGTAATGCTATGGTTAAAGCCGCATACTCATGTGGGAAACCAGCTCTTGGGGTAGGTGCAGGAAACGTTCCAGCTTATGTTGAAAAATCAGCTAACATTCGCCAAGCAGCACACGATATCGTTATGTCTAAATCATTTGATAACGGTATGGTCTGTGCATCTGAACAAGCGGTTATCATTGATAAAGAAATTTACGATGAATTTGTAGCAGAGTTCAAATCTTATCACACTTACTTTGTAAACAAAAAAGAAAAAGCACTTCTTGAAGAGTTCTGCTTCGGCGTGAAAGCAAACAGCAAAAACTGTGCTGGTGCAAAATTGAACGCTGACATCGTTGGTAAACCAGCAACTTGGATTGCAGAACAAGCAGGATTTACTGTTCCAGAAGGAACAAACATTCTTGCTGCAGAATGTAAAGAAGTTGGTGAAAACGAGCCATTGACTCGTGAAAAATTGTCACCAGTTATCGCAGTTTTGAAATCTGAAAGCCGTGAAGATGGTATTACTAAGGCTCGTCAAATGGTTGAATTTAACGGTCTTGGACACTCAGCAGCCATCCACACAGCTGACGAAGAATTGACTAAAGAATTTGGTAAAGCTGTTAAAGCTATTCGTGTTATCTGTAACTCACCTTCTACTTTCGGTGGTATCGGGGACGTTTACAATGCCTTCTTGCCATCATTGACACTTGGATGTGGTTCTTACGGACGCAACTCAGTTGGGGATAACGTTAGTGCCATTAACCTCTTGAATATCAAAAAAGTCGGAAGACGGAGAAATAACATGCAATGGATGAAACTTCCTTCAAAAACATACTTTGAACGTGATTCAATTCAATACCTTCAAAAATGTCGTGACGTTGAACGTGTCATGATCGTTACTGACCATGCCATGGTAGAGCTTGGTTTCCTTGATCGTATCATCGAACAACTTGACCTTCGTCGCAATAAGGTTGTTTACCAAATCTTTGCTGATGTAGAACCAGATCCAGATATCACAACTGTAAACCGTGGTACTGAGATTATGCGTGCCTTCAAACCAGATACAATCATCGCTCTCGGTGGTGGATCTCCAATGGATGCTGCTAAAGTAATGTGGCTCTTCTACGAACAACCAGAAGTGGACTTCCGTGACCTTGTTCAAAAATTCATGGATATCCGTAAACGTGCCTTCAAATTCCCATTGCTTGGTAAGAAGACTAAATTCATCGCGATTCCAACTACATCTGGTACAGGATCTGAAGTAACACCATTTGCCGTTATCTCTGATAAAGCAAACAACCGTAAATACCCAATCGCTGACTACTCATTGACACCAACTGTGGCAATCGTAGACCCTGCTTTGGTATTGACAGTTCCTGGATTTGTTGCTGCGGATACTGGTATGGACGTATTGACTCACGCGACTGAAGCTTACGTATCACAAATGGCTAGCGACTACACTGACGGCCTTGCACTTCAAGCCATCAAGCTTGTATTTGAAAACCTTGAAAGCTCAGTTAAGAATGCAGACTTCCACTCACGTGAGAAAATGCATAACGCTTCAACAATCGCTGGTATGGCCTTTGCCAATGCCTTCCTAGGTATTTCTCACTCAATGGCTCATAAGATTGGTGCGCAATTCCACACAATCCACGGTCGTACAAATGCTATCTTGCTTCCATACGTCATCCGCTACAACGGTACACGTCCAGCTAAGACAGCAACATGGCCTAAGTACAACTACTACCGTGCAGATGAAAAATACCAAGATATCGCACGCATGCTTGGACTTCCAGCTTCTACTCCAGAAGAAGGTGTGGAATCTTACGCAAAAGCTGTCTACGAACTTGGTGAGCGCGTAGGTATCCAAATGAACTTCAAAGCACAAGGAATCGATGAAAAAGAATGGAAAGAACATTCTCGTGAATTGGCCTTCCTTGCTTATGAAGATCAATGTTCACCAGCTAACCCACGTCTTCCAATGGTTGACCATATGCAAGAAATCATCGAAGATTCTTACTATGGTTACAAAGAAAGACCAGGACGCCGTAAATAATTGTTATCAGCCTAGAGGCAGGAGAAATCCTGTCTCTTTTTTTGTAATTCTATTTGAAAAATGGTATAATCATCGCATATATTTATTTGAAAATCAAATCTTTTATAATCATGCGAGGGGCAAATGAACAAGATAAATGACTTAGGGGATAAAGTGCGACTTTTAAGAGAGGAGAAAGGACTTAGTCGCCCAGTATTTTGCGGGGATGAGTCTGAATTATCAGTCCGTCAACTGGTGCGGATAGAAAAAGGAGAATTTCGCCCGACTATAAAAACACTAGAATATATTGCAGAACGATTAGAAATTCCGTCATACGTCTTGATGCCAGATTATAAGGAATTACCGAAGCGTTACCAAGAATTAAAGTACTTTCTTTTACATCATCCTGACTATGGAGACAAGGAGTTGCAGGAACAAAAGGAAGAATATTTCGATGAGATTTTTGAGAATTTTTATGATGATTTGCCACGTGATGAGAAAGTGCTAGTGGATTGTCTTCAAGCAATAGATGAAGTGAGAGCGACTAGTAATTCCTTATACGGAAGCGGTGTGATTGAGGACGGTCTTCAAGACTTACTATCCAGAGATGTATATAAAGCCGAGGACTTGTTGAAACTGAGACTGTATTTCAACTGTCAGTTAATGGATGGTTTAAATATGGGTGAGATAAAAGAATCTGAGCATGAAACCATTCTTTGTTTTCATGACAAACTAAGTTCTCAGGTTGATAAGATAGAGTTCGATTGTTTGGACTTGCTTAGAGATTCCTTGTTAGCTTCTTTAGCTTGTATAGAAATTATGGGGCTGTTTCGTTATTTTAAGAGAGCAGTTGAGACCTTAAATAAAATAGGGCAGAAAACACGAGATTTTCAAAAACAACCGATTGTCTTGATGGTAGAATGGAAATATTATATTCAGATGGATTATGATACAGCTAAACAAAAGTATGAAGAAGCAAAAATGATGGCGAGGATGTTTGGCAATGAGAAGTTAATCGTTAGTTTAGATAATGAATGGGCCGAGGATCTAGAAAGATATCGTTAAAGAGTTTATAGGAGTGACATTTCTGTCATTGGGGAAATGTCGCTTTTTTGTTAAAATGAATTTTACTTGATATACATCCAGAAGCAAACTAGGGAATAGAGAGAAAGTTCTAAGTAGTAGGTTTAAAGGGTAAATCAGAGCTAGGGTAAATCAGCGCTGATGTAGCTTGAAGGATTTTCTATCAGTATGATGTATGACGATAACAGTTTTAAATAAGGGGGAAAGAATGTCCATTTTATCCATTAAAAATATTTCAAAGTTTTACACTTTGGACGGTAAACATCAAGAGCAGGCTCTAAGAAATATAAACCTGCAGATCGCAAAAGGTAAAATTACAGCGATTTACGGTCCATCAGGCTGTGGTAAAACCAGTCTACTCAATATCATCAGTGGTTTAGATAGACAATATGAAGGAGATTTAGAATTTAAAGGGGAATCCCTCCGTGACTTATCAGAGATTGAACTAACTCAATTTCGTAAAGATAAGATTGGATTTGTGTTTCAAAACTTTAACCTCATTCCTCATCAGTCTGTCTTGGACAATGTCAAGCTACCTCTCTATGTCAAAGATTTATCTGACAGGGAGATGACAATGATTGCAAAGGAACAATTAAGTAACTTGGGCATGGAGCCTTTTATTGCTAAAAATGTTAAACAGCTTTCTGGCGGGCAAAAGCAACGCGTAGCAATAGCGCGTGCACTGGTAAATCAGCCTGATATGATTGTAGCAGATGAGCCAACGGGTTCGCTGGATTCTCAATCCCAAGAAATGGTATTGGAAGTGTTTAAAAATTTAGCCCAAACAGGGAAAACAGTATTGATCGTAACCCATAATCCAGAGGTTGCCGAATATGCAGATGTGATTATCAAAATGAAGGATGGTGAAGTCGTTGAAGAAGTCAAAAAATAAAGGATTATCATTGAAAAATAAATTCAAACTTTCTTTAAATAACTTTATGGAAAGAAAGTGGCGTAACTTATTGATTGCGCTAGCAACCTCAATCGGTTTTGTAGGAGTCTTAATTTCTTTTGGCTTGGGAAATGCTTTGATTTCGATGATTGATGAAAATACGAATGGAGGTCAAATCCCTTCTCAAGTTCAGATTGCTTTAAATACAAAAAATGTTGGACGAGGCTTTTTGAACCAAGATGATAAGAACTATATCACGGATACAGTTGGGAAAGAAGCTATTAAATATTTGGAGAGTCCTTTTGGGATGACCATGTCAAATATTACTATAGATGGGCAAGAAATGGATCTTAGTCAAACGATGCCTTCTTATGCTCAAGTAGTGAGTCTCTATGAGGATACAAGTATTTCTGTTAGTAGTAATGAGGCGGACAAAGTATTAGCCGGTTCCCTCTATACTGATGCAAATGAACAGGGATTAACGATTCCAATCAGTTTACTAAAAAATTGGAATGAACAGACAGGAAAAAATCTGACAGCTAGTGATGTTATTGGCAAATCAGTCTCAGCAAGTATTGTGGAAAATGCTGCCGAAGCTAGCAAGACTGCTCAATTTCAAACAAAGATTGTGCGTGTAATCAATGATGAAGATGACATGGAGGACAGCAACAGTTTCATGCCGTCTAATCAAATGGAAACGATTTTGAAAGAGGCTGGATTTACAAAAGCTGTATCTTATTTTATCTTGGAACTCAAAGATCCATCACAAACAAAAGCGATAACAGAAGAATTGCAGAAAAATAAGAAGTATACTGTTCTTTCTCAACAGAAGGTTCTTGATATTGTGATTACTTTTATTCGTGTCATTCAGGGATTATTGATTGTACTTTCATCACAAGCTATTGTGGTAGCAGCGGTCATGATTGGTATTATCATTTACATCAATATCATGCAACGTTCTAAGGAAATAGGTGTCATGAAGGCAGTTGGTTATCAAAATCGTGATGTCAAAGGAATTTTTATTTACGAGGCTATCTGGATTGTAGGCATCGCCTTGCTGCTGGCCTTTTTGGTTGCACAAGGGGTGGGAAGTTTGGCGAATGCGACTGTAAGTCACTTTTACCCATCCATCACGAAGGTTTTTGAATTAAATTTGTTATCTATTTTAGGAACTCTAGCTTTCGCTCTATTACTTGGTTATGTCTCAGCCTACTTCCCAGCACGTAAAATTAGTAAAATGGATCCTGTAGAATCGCTACGATATGAATAATTAAGGACGTTACTAGATTATCGTCGCTCAAAAAGAAACTAACATAGAAAAACAATGCCCGTACTTGCAATTCAACTCAAATAGTTATATAATAGGTTTGTTGAAAGGTGATTTGTAGTGATTCAAGTTACTCTTTTCACAATAAAAATTTCATGATTTTCATAAGGAGGAAATCACTAATGGTAGTTAAAGTTGGTATTAACGGTTTCGGTCGTATCGGTCGTCTTGCTTTCCGTCGTATCCAAAACGTAGAAGGTGTTGAAGTTACACGCATCAACGACCTTACAGATCCAGTTATGCTTGCACACTTGTTGAAATATGACACAACTCAAGGTCGTTTCGACGGTACTGTGGAAGTTAAAGAAGGTGGATTTGAAGTTAACGGTAAATTCATCCGTGTTTCTGCTGAACGTGATCCAGAACAAATCGACTGGGCTAACGACGGTGTAGAAATCGTTCTTGAAGCTACTGGTTTCTTTGCTACTAAAGCAGCTGCTGAAAAACACTTGCATGCTGGTGGTGCTAAGAAAGTTGTTATCACTGCTCCTGGTGGAACAGATGTTAAAACAGTTGTATTTAACACTAACCATGACGTTCTTGATGGTACTGAAACAGTTATCTCAGGTGCTTCATGTACTACAAACTGCTTGGCTCCAATGGCTAAAGCTCTTCAAGACAACTTTGGTGTTGTTGAAGGATTGATGACTACTATCCACGCTTACACTGGTGACCAAATGATCCTTGACGGACCACACCGTGGTGGTGACCTTCGCCGTGCTCGCGCTGGTGCTGCAAACATCGTTCCTAACTCAACTGGTGCTGCAAAAGCTATCGGTCTTGTAATCCCAGAATTGAACGGTAAATTGGACGGAGCTGCTCAACGTGTTCCTGTTCCAGCAGGTTCTGTAACTGAGTTGGTAGCAGTTCTTGAAAAGAACGTTACTGTTGACGAAGTGAACGCAGCTATGAAAGCAGCTTCAAACGAATCATACGGATACACTGAAGATCCAATCGTATCTTCAGATATCCTAGGTATGTCTTACGGTTCATTGTTTGACGCAACTCAAACTAAAGTTCTTGATGTTGACGGTAAACAATTGGTTAAAGTTGTATCATGGTACGACAACGAAATGTCATACACTGCACAACTTGTTCGTACTCTTGAATACTTCGCAAAAATCGCTAAATAATTCATGAGTCGATAAAAAGCAAGGCCTCTTGGTCTTGCTTTTCTTATATGGAAAAATGGATGACGCAATCATCCATTCTTTTTTAATTCTTTTTCGAAAGTATCTGAGAGGATAGTGAAGCTTAATTTCTCTAATGTAAGCGGATGGGTAAAGGACAGTCGAAAGGCGTGGAGCATAAGCCGACTTGTTTTTGATTTACTATTATAGAGAGGGTCGCCTAAAATAGGGAAGTTATGATGCGAAAGGTGCACACGAATCTGATGGGTTCGCCCTGTCTTTAGATTGCAACGAACCAAGGAAGTTTTGTTTGGAAATTGCTTTAATCTGCTTACATGCGTTTCAGCATATTGTCCATTTTTTGTATCAACTATTCGCTTTCTGCGATCATGGCGATTACGTCCGATTTTGTCCCTGAAAACAAGCTCTTTGCTGCTGATATTTCCATCAACTAGTGCCCAATATTCCCTAGAAATCTCTTTTTTCTCCAGTAAGCGATTGAGAATGGGCAGGATAAAAGGATTTTTTGCAAAGAGAACCAAGCCACTGGTTTCCATGTCCAGACGATGAACGACATAGCAGGTTTGGCCAACATAGGCACTGACATGGTTAAGAAGGGCGATTTCGTTTGGCTGATTACCATGCGTTTTCATCCCCTCTGGTTTGGTCACAATAACTAAGTGTTGATCTTGATAAACTTCCTGAACGAGGTTTGGGTTGCCCCAAGGAATTTCTTTTTCGGGATAATCTTCCTCGTCAAAAGTTAACTGGCAAACATCTCCAGGTTTTACCATCTCGTTCCAGTGAACCTCTTCTTGATTTATCAAAATATGTTTCTTGATTCTCAAAAAATGACGGATTTTTCTAGGGATGAGGAGTTGTTCCTCAAGTAATTGCTTTACCGTCATTTGAGGTAGAGAGTCTGGTAATGTAAATGTGAATTTCATACAGATATTGTAACAAAAAAAGCCCTATTTGGATAGGAAATAGCTAAATTCTTGTCTTCCTATGATGAAGATGATAAAATAAACGCATGAAATTAGATAAATTATTTGAGAAATTTCTTTCTCTTTTTAAAAAAGAAACAAGTGAATCAGAGGATTCGGGGTCTACTAGCTTGCGTCGTTCTCGTAGTGATCGAAAAAAATTAGCCCAAGTGGGTCCGATTCGAAAATTCTGGCGTCGCTATCATCTAACAAAGATTGTCCTTATACTAGGTTTGAGTGCAGGCTTGCTAGTTGGAACCTATTTGTTTGCTGTAGCTAAGTCAACCAATGTTAACGATTTGCAAAACGCCTTGAAAACTCGAACTATCATTTTTGACCGTGAAGAAAAGGAGGCTGGTGCCTTGTCTGGTCAAAAAGGAACTTATGTTGAATTGACTGATATCAGTAAAAATTTGCAGAATGCCGTTATTGCGACAGAAGACCGCTCTTTCTATAAAAATGACGGGATTAACTATGGTCGTTTCTTCTTGGCGATTGTCACTGCTGGTCGTTCAGGTGGTGGTTCTACTATTACCCAACAGCTGGCTAAAAACGCCTATTTGTCGCAGGATCAAACTGTTGAGAGAAAAGCGAAAGAATTTTTCCTTGCCTTAGAATTAACAAAAAAATATAGTAAGGATCAGATTTTAACCATGTACCTTAACAATGCCTATTTTGGAAATGGTGTGTGGGGTGTAGAAGATGCGAGTAAGAAATACTTTGGAGTTTCTGCGTCAGAAGTGAGTTTGGATCAAGCTGCGACTCTGGCAGGGATGCTCAAAGGGCCGGAACTGTATAATCCTTTGAATTCCGTACAAGATTCAACCAATCGTCGCGACACTGTCTTGCAAAATATGGTTGCAGCAGGATACATTGATAAAAACCAAGAAACCGAAGCTGCAGAAGTTGATATGACTTCGCAATTGCACGATAAGTATGAAGGAAAAATCTCAGATTACCGATATCCTTCTTATTTTGATGCGGTTGTTAATGAAGCTGTTTCCAAGTATAATCTAACAGAGGAAGAAATTGTCAATAATGGCTACCGCATTTACACAGAGCTGGACCAAAACTATCAAGCAAATATGCAGGTTGTCTATGAAAATACAGCGCTATTTCCGAGAGCAGAGGATGGAACATTTGCTCAATCAGGAAGTGTAGCTCTCGAACCGAAAACAGGTGGAGTTCGTGGAGTTGTCGGTCAAGTTGCTGACAATGATAAAACTGGATTCCGGAATTTCAACTATGCAACTCAATCAAAACGTAGCCCTGGTTCTACAATTAAGCCTTTAGTTGTTTATACGCCTGCAGTTGAAGCTGGCTGGGCTTTGAATAAGCAGTTGGATAACCATACCATGCAGTATGACAGCTATAAGGTTGATAACTATGCAGGGATCAAAACGAGTCGAGAAGTTCCTATGTATCAAGCCTTGGCAGAGTCGCTTAATCTACCTGCTGTTGCCACTGTTAATGATTTGGGCGTCGACAAGGCTTTTGAGGCAGGCGAAAAATTCGGACTCAACATGGAAAAGGTCGACCGTGTTCTTGGTGTCGCCTTGGGAAGTGGTGTCGAAACCAATCCTCTGCAAATGGCTCAAGCATATGCTGCCTTTGCAAATGAAGGTTTAATGCCTGAAGCTCATTTTATTAGTAGAATTGAAAATGCTAGTGGACAAGTTATTGCAAGCCATAAAAATTCACAAAAACGGGTGATTGATAAGTCTGTAGCTGATAAGATGACCAGTATGATGTTGGGGACATTCACCAACGGTACCGGTATTAGTTCATCGCCTGCAAATTATGTAATGGCAGGAAAAACTGGTACAACTGAAGCGGTTTTCAATCCAGAATATACAAGTGACCAGTGGGTAATTGGTTATACACCGGATGTAGTGATTAGTCACTGGCTTGGTTTCCCGACCACTGATGAAAGCCACTATCTAGCAGGATCTACTTCAAACGGTGCAGCCCATGTCTTTAGAAACATTGCCAATACCATTTTACCTTATACGCCAGGAAGTACCTTTACAGTTGAAAATGCTTATA
>CAUQZY010000020.1:0-25480 GCA_963522395.1 uncultured Streptococcus sp. | reverse complement strand
TTTGTCTTGGCAGGAATCTTTTTCCTAGCCATAAGCGGTTTCTATTTTCTATTGATGCGAAATGCAGGGCAGACAGATAGCTCGCAAATTGAGAAAGCGTCAGTTAGCCAAGGAGGAAAAACAGTGAAAAAAACAGAAATTAGTAAAGATGCAGACTTGCACGAAATTTATCTAGCTGGGGGATGTTTCTGGGGAGTTGAGGAATACTTCTCACGCGTTCCTGGAGTGACAGATGCCGTTTCAGGCTATGCAAATGGTAGAGGGGAAACAACCAAGTACGAATTGATTAACCAAACAGGACATGCGGAGACTGTCCATGTTACTTATGATGCCAATCAAATTTCCCTCAAGGAAATCCTGCTTCATTATTTCCGCATTATCAATCCAACCAGCAAAAATAAACAAGGAAATGATGTGGGAACCCAGTACCGTACTGGTGTTTATTACACAGATGACAAGGATTTAGAGGTGATTAACCAAGTCTTTGATGAGGTGGCTAAGAAATACGATCAACCTCTAGCAGTTGAAAAGGAAGCCTTGAAGAATTTTGTAGTGGCTGAGGATTACCACCAAGACTATCTCAAGAAAAATCCAAATGGCTACTGCCATATCAATGTCAATCAGGCGGCCTACCCCGTCATTGATGCCAGCAAATATCCTAAGCCAAGTGATGAAGAATTGAAAAAGACCCTGTCACCTGAGGAGTATGCAGTTACCCAGAAAAATCAAACAGAACGGGCTTTCTCAAACCGCTACTGGGATAAATTTGAATCTGGTATCTATGTGGATGTAGCAACTGGCGAACCCCTCTTTTCATCAAAGGACAAGTTTGAGTCTGGTTGTGGTTGGCCTAGTTTCACCCAACCTATCAGTCCAGATGTTGCCACCTACAAGGAAGATAAGTCCTACAATATGACACGCATGGAAGTGCGAAGCCGAGTTGGAGATTCTCACCTTGGCCATGTCTTTACGGATGGTCCTCAGGACAAGGGTGGCTTGCGCTACTGTATCAATAGTCTCTCTATTCGATTTATTCCCAAAGACCAAATGGAAGAAAAAGGCTACGCTTATTTACTAGATTATGTTGATTAAGAGGGCTTTCCTAAGCAGTTAGAGGAGAATTTTGCTATACTGATAATAGTAAGTGACAAAGGAGAGAAGCATGACCTATACAATCTTAATCGTAGAAGATGAATATCTGGTAAGACAAGGCTTGACCAAGCTGGTCAATGTAGCAGCCTACGATATGGAAATCATCGGTCAGGCTGAAAATGGAAGACAGGCTTGGGAATTGATACAAAAGCAGGTGCCGGATATCATTCTAACCGATATCAACATGCCTCAGCTAAATGGCATCCAGTTGGCCAGTCTGGTCCGAGAAACCTATCCTCAGGTTCATTTAGTTTTTTTGACAGGCTACGATGATTTTGATTATGCCTTGTCTGCTGTCAAACTAGGTGTGGACGACTACCTGCTCAAGCCCTTTTCTCGTCAGGATATTGAGGAAATGTTGGGGAAAATCAAGCAAAAGTTGGATAAGGAAGAGAAAGAAGAGCAGTTACAAGATTTATTGACCGATAAGTTTGAGGGAAATATGGCTCAGAAAATCCAGTCCCATCTGGCTGATAGCCAGTTTAGTTTAAAGTCTTTGGCCAGTGACTTGGGCTTTAGTCCGACTTATCTGAGTTCTTTGATTAAGAAAGAGTTGGGACTACCTTTTCAGGATTACCTGGTGAGAGAGCGTGTCAAACAAGCCAAGCTCTTGCTTTTAACTACAGATCTGAAGATTTATGAGATCGCAGAGAAAGTTGGTTTTGAAGATATGAACTACTTTACCCAACGTTTTAAACAGATTGCAGGTGTGACACCTCGTCAGTTTAAGAAGGGAGAAGGCCGATGAAGCGTTCTTCTCTCCTAGTCAGAATGGTTATTTCCATCTTTCTGGTCTTTCTCATTCTCCTAGCTCTGGTCGGGACTTTCTACTATCAATCTAGTTCATCAGCCATTGAGGCTACTATTGAGGGCAATAGCCAAACGACTATCAGTCAGACTAGCCACTTTATCCAGTCTTATATCAAAAAATTAGAAACCACCTCTACCAGTTTGACCCAGCAGACGGATGTCCTAGCCTATGCTGAGAATCCCAGTCAAGATAAGGTCAAGGGAATTCGAGATCTATTTTTGACTATCTTGAAGGCAGACAAGGACTTGAAAACTGTTGTGCTGGTGACTAAATCCGGTCAGGTCATTTCTACGGATGATAGTGTGCAGATGAAAACCTCCTCTGATATGATGGCTGAGGATTGGTACCAAAAGGCTATTCATCAGGGAGCCATGCCAGTTTTGACCCCAGCTCGTAAATCAGATAGTCAGTGGGTTATTTCTATCACTCAAGAACTTGTTGATGCAAAGGGAGGCAATCTGGGTGTACTTCGTTTGGATATTTCTTATGAAACTCTGGAAGCCTATCTAAATCAACTCCAGTTGGGGCAGCAGGGCTTTGCCTTTATCATCAATGAAAAAAATGAATTTGTTTATCATCCTCAACACACAGTTTATAGTTCGTCTAGCGAAATGGAGGCTATGAAACCCTACATTGAGACAGGGCAGGGCTATACTCCAGATCACAAATCCTACGTCAGTCAGGAACAGATTGCTGGAACTGATTGGACGGTGCTTGGCGTGTCTTCGTTGGAGAAGTTAGACCAGGTTCGGAGTCAACTCATGTGGACCTTGCTTGGAGCCAGTATCACCTCTCTTCTTGCCTGTCTCTGCTTGGTGTGGCTTAGTCTTAAACGCTGGATTGCTCCTCTGAATGACTTGAGAGAAACCATGCTGGAGATTGCCTCTGGTAATCAGAATCTTCGTGCGAAGGAAACTGGTGCCCATGAACTGAGAGAAGTGACTCGTCAGTTCAATGCCATGTTGGATCAGATTGATCAGCTGATGACGGATATTCGCAGGCAGGAAGAGACGACCCGTCAGTACCAACTTCAAGCCCTATCGAGCCAGATTAATCCGCATTTCCTCTATAATACATTGGACACCATCATTTGGATGGCTGAATTTCAGGATAGTCAGCGAGTGGTTCAGGTGACCAAGTCCTTGGCGACCTATTTCCGCTTGGCGCTCAATCAAGGCAAGGATTTGATTTGCCTGTCTGACGAAATCAATCATGTCCGCCAGTATCTCTTTATCCAGAAACAACGTTATGGAGATAAGCTGGAATACGAAATTAATGAAAATCCTGCCTTTGATAAGCTAGTCTTGCCAAAGCTGGTCCTACAACCTCTTGTAGAGAATGCTCTTTACCATGGCATCAAGGAGAAAGAAGGTCAGGGTCATATTAGAGTCTCTGTCCAGAAACAGAATTCAGGATTGGTCATCCGTATTGAGGATGATGGAGTAGGCTTCCAAAATGTTAGCTATAGTAGTCAAAGTCAGCTCAAACGTGGGGGAGTTGGTCTTCAAAATGTTGACCAACGGCTCAAACTTTATTTTGGAGAAGATTACCAAATGAAGATTGATTCTACTCTCTTAAAAGGTACGACAGTTGAAATATACATAAATAGAATAGAAACTAGCTAACTCCCAGTTCATTCTGGGAGTTTTATGCGTAATTAGGAAAGCTTTCTAGGTTGTCTATCTTGCTAAAAAGTAGAAAAAACGATATGATAGATAATGACAAAAGAGGTATCAAGTATGAAGGAAAAAGACATTCAAAGAGAAACAAGCCAGATTGTAAAAGATGTATTAGAAAAGGCCAATTTGAAGCAAGGATCCATCTTTGTTTTGGGCCTTTCTTCTAGTGAGGTGATAGGTGGTCAGATTGGCAAGGAATCCAGCCAAGAAATTGGGGAAATCATTGTGAAGACCATCCTAGACATCCTAGAGGAAAAAGGAATTCATCTAGCCGTTCAAGGTTGTGAACATGTCAATCGGGCCCTCGTCGTTGAACGTCAGGTTGCAGAGCAGTTTGGTCTGGAAATCGTCAGTGTCCTTCCTACCCTCCATGCAGGAGGTTCAGGTCAGTTGGCAGCCTTCAAGTTTATGCAAGATCCAGTTGAGGTTGAATTTATCAAGGCTCATGCTGGATTGGATATCGGAGACACTGCAATTGGTATGCATGTCAAGCATGTTCAGGTTCCGATTCGCCCTCTTTTGAGAGAAATTGGGCATGCCCATGTAACAGCGCTTGCTAGCCGTCCAAAATTAATTGGAGGTGCGCGTGCGCATTATCCACAAGATTCTATCAGAAAGTCGTGAGAATGAAAAAGACAAAACAACAACTAGAAAAAATCACTAAATATTCGATTCGTAAGCTAACTGTTGGGGTAGGTCCTGTAGCCATTGGGGCCTTCCTTTTTGGTGCCAGTACCCTTTCAGTAGATAAAGTGCATGCCAATGAAGTTGGCGGTGCTCATAGTGTTCATTACCGTTATTTGGCGGAGCAGGAATTGACCGAGTCTGAAAAAGCTCTGATTCATCATGAGGTTCCTACAGAATTTCAAGATGATGATATTCTTTATGTAGTTTATCGCAAGAAGGCGACTACCAGTCAACAACTTCCTTACACAGGAAGTAAGGAAGTCGCTCTAGCAGGTCTTGGCTTGGCAACAGCCTCGCTAGCAGTCTTTTTGGTGTCCAAAAAAAGTCGTAAAGAGGTTCTAGGTGTTCTCTTGATTGGTTCTTTAGGAGCCAGCACCTTTGTACCTTACGGGACATTTGCGTTTGAAAATAAAGAATTGCTTTCTTATAACCAAACTATTTCGGCCTCTACCCATGAAGGCTTGGCTGAAGGGATTATCCACATTGATGGCTATGAATACATTGGATACTTCAAGGAAGCAGAACTCCATCCATCAAGACCAGTTTCAGCTGAGAAGCCTCAGTTACCAGTAGAAAAGCAAAGTTTAAAAGAAAACGAGAAAACAGAAGTCGTTCAAGAAAGACCTGCTGTTGCTTCAGAAACTATCGTTGAGAATCCTGTAGTAGAGACTCCAGTTGCTCCTGCGGTTGAAGCAAAACCAGTTTTTGAGAAGCCTCAGACAAGACAAGAAGAGAGCTTGGTTGAGATTCCTTTTGAAACGATCGCAAGCCCAGATACGAATTTAGCAGAAGGACAGACTCGTATCGTCACAGCCGGAGTAAAGGGTCAGCGTCGTCTTGTAACTAAAGTATCGATGGTTAACGGTCAAGAAGTTAGAGAAGTCATCGAAGACCAAGTTGTTCAAAATCCTGTGTCGCAAGTCATTGCAGTAGGAACTAAGAAAGAGGTGCAACCTGCCCCAACTCCAGTACCACAAGCTGAACCAACCCACCAAGTAGCTAAAGGTACGCAAGAAGAAGGCAAAGAAGGTCAATCCTTAACGCAACCTGAATTACCAGAAGCTACGGTAGATGCCAAAGGAACTCAAGAATCTGGCAAAGCAGGTCAAGCTTTAACTCAACCTGCATTACCAGAAGCTCTAGTAGAAGCAAAAGGTACTCAAGAAGAAGGCAAAGCAGGTCAATCTTTAACGCAACCGGAACTACCAGAAGCTACAGTAGAGTCTAAAGGAACTCAAGAGGCAGGTAAGGAAGGTCAAGCACTAACACAGCCCGAATTGCCAGAAGCCACCGTAGAGTCTAAAGGAACTCAAGAGGCAGGCAAAGAAGGTCAAGCACTAACACAGCCCGAATTGCCAGAAGCTACCGTAGAGTCTAAAGGAACTCAAGAGGCAGGTAAGGAAGGTCAGTCCTTAACGCAACCAGAATTGCCAGAAGCTACCGTAGAGTCTAAAGGAACTCAAGAGGCAGGTAAGGAAGGTCAGTCCTTAACGCAACCAGAATTGCCAGAAGCTACGGTAGAGGCCAAAGGCACTCAAGAGGCAGGTAAGGAAGGTCAGGCCCTTGTTCAAGATCAGTTACCTGAGTATAAGGTGACTGAGGGAACCCTTGTTGAAGAATCAACTACAGAACTTGACTACAAAACTGAAACGACTGAGGATCCAACTAAGTATACAGACGAAGAAACTGTCCTACGAAATGGTGAAAAAGGAAGTCAAGTTACAAAAACAACCTATAAAACGGTAGAAGGTGTCAAAACTGACCAAGTTCTTTCAACAAGTACGGAAGTGACCAAGGAGCCTGTAAATCAACAGGTAAGCCGTGGTACAAAACCAATTGAAGGAACTCTTGTAGAAGAAAGTCTTGAAACGATTCCATTTAAGGAAAAGGTTGAAGAAGATGATCAACTGAAAAAAGGCTTAGAAGTTGTAGCTCAAGAAGGTAAAGAAGGTCAGAAAAAAATCACTAAGACCTTTAATACCATTAAGGGAGTTAAAACAGAAGATGCTCCAAAAGTTACAGAGGAAGTCATTGAGGCACCTCAAGACCGAATTTTGAAACGTGGTACCAAGACCTTTGAAAAACCAGTATTGACCATCACTGCAGTTGAACCTAAGGATTTGAAACGTACTTCAGATGTTAAATACAGTCTAGAAAATCCAAGCAAGGCAGCCATTAAATCTATCACCTTAACTCTGAAAAAAGGTGATGAGATTGTGAAAACATTGAATGTTTCACCTGACAACTTAACAGCTAGCCTGACAGATTTGCAATACTACAAAGATTATAAGATTGAAACTAAGATGGTTTATGACCGTGGTGAGGGAGATGAGGAAGTAGTTCTGAAGGAAGAACCTCTAAGAATTGACCTCAAAAAAGTTGAAATCAAAAACATTAAAGAAACAAGCTTGATGAGTGTGGACGCTGACGGTAACGAAACAGATACTAGTTTGCTGACAGAAAAACCAGCTGATGTTGCTCCGCTTTATCTACGAGTAACCACTCACGATAACAAGGTTACAAGACTTGCTGTTGACAAGATTGAAGAAGTAGAAAAAGACGGAAAAACTTTATATAAAGTTACTGCCAAAGCACCAGACTTAGTTCAACGTAATGCTGATAATACACTTAGCGAAGAGTATGTTCATTACTTTGAAAAACAAAAAGCAAAAGAAGGTAATGTTTACTACAACTTCAACGAGCTTGTAAAAGATATGAAAGCTAACCCTAGCGGTGAGTTCAAACTTGGTGCAGATCTAAATGCAGCCAATGTACCAACTCCAAATAAAGAGTATGTTCCTGGTACATTTAAAGGTAAGTTATCAAGTGTTGAGGGACAACGTTATTCAATCCACAATATGACACGTCAATTATTTGGTGGTATTGAAGGTGGTTCGGTTAAAGATGTTAACTTGGCTAATGTCGATATTAATATGCCTTGGATTGATAACATTTCTGCTCTTGCTAGAACTGTTAAGAATGCTACTGTTGAGAATATTAAAGTAACTGGTAGCATAACTGGTAGAGATGGAATTGCCGGACTTGTTAACAAATTAGATAACGGCGGACAGCTTACTAATGTTGCTTATATCGGTAAACTTACTGGTGTAGGTGATAGAGGATGGGATTTCGCTGGTATGGTTGGTGAAATCTGGAAAGGTAATGTTGATAAAGGATATGTAGAAGCTGATATAGTTGCTAATAAAGCTCGTATCGGTGGATTTGTCGCTAGATCAGATAACGGTTCTGATCCTAACGGAATTGGTAAATATGGTTCTGTTCGTAACGCTGTTACGAAAGGAACTATTAAGGTAAATACACCTGTTGAAGTAGGTGGTTTCCTTAGTAAGAACTGGGCATGGGGTAAAGTTGCAGACTCTGTGTCTATGATGAAAGTTGAAAATGGTGAAGTGTTCTATGGATCCAAAGATATTGACGAAGATGGTGGATACTTCTCAAATAACGCTTTAGAACGTAACTTTATCGTGAAAGATGTAAGTACAGGTAAACGTTCATTTAAATTCTCTGTGTCTAACCGAATTAAAGAAGTGTCTCAAGATGAAGCTGACCAGAAAATTGCAACATTGGGAATTACAGCTAATGATTATGTTATCAATCCTCTTGTTTCAGATACTCTAAATAATGTAAAACCAAAATCTGACACTTACAAAGATACTCAAGATTACGATGCATCTCGTGAACTTGCTTATCGTAATGTTGAAAAACTTCAACCGTTCTACAACAAAGAATGGATTGTAAATCAAGGAAATAAATTAGCTACTGATAGTCCATTAATGACCAAAGAAGTATTGTCTGTAACTGCAATGAAAGGCAATGACTTTGTCACAGACCTTACAGATGCCGACCATATTATGGTTCACTACGCAGATAAGACAAAAGACATCTTTACAATTTCACCGAAAGAATCTAAAGTTAAACAAGTGAAAGAATACAGTGTCGCTGCGCTTGGTGAAGTTGTTTACACACCAAACATGGTTGTTAAAGATCGTACAGATTTAATCAGCGCTATCGAAAGCAAATTAAGTCCAGTTGAATTGCAATCTGACCCGATTTACCAACACTTGGGTAGAACTGGTGGCAACAAAGTCAATGCAATTAAGGACTTGTACCTAGAAGAAAGCTTCAAGTACGTTAAAGATAATCTTACTCAATTCGTTACGAAGTTAGTGGAAAATGAAGATCATCAACTGAACACAGATGAAGCTGCTAAGCGTGCCTTGATTAAGAAAATCGATGACAATAAGGCCGCAGTTCTTCTTGGTTTGTCTTATCTCAACCGTTACTACGGCGTTAAATTCGATGACTTTAACATTAAAGAATTAATGTTATTCAAACCTGACTTCTACGGTAAGAACGTTAGCGTCTTAGATAGAATCATCAATATTGGCTCTAAAGAAAGTTATATTAAGGGTGACCGCACTCACGATGCCTATCGTGAAGTAATCGCTGGTGCTACTGGAAAAGGTAATTTACATGAGTTCTTGAAATACAATATGGAACTCTTCACAAGTGACACAGACTTAAACGATTGGTTCATAAAAGCTACTAAAGATAATGTATATATCGTTGAACCAAAAACAACAACTCCAGAGTTTGCTGATAAGAAACACAGAGCCTACGAGGGATTAAACAATGACATGCATGGTAAGATGATTCTGCCACTTCTGAACTTAAAAGATGCTCATATGATTTTAATCTCAACATACAATACACTAGCATACAGTTCATTTGAGAAGTACGGTAAAAATACCGAAGCAGAACGTGAGGCATTCAAACCTGAAATCGATAAAGTTGCTAAAGCTCAACAAAATTACCTAGATTTCTGGTCTCGTTTATCATTAGATAAAGTTCGTAACCAGCTATTGAAGAGCAACAACATGGTACCAACACCAGTACTTGATAACCAAAACTACAAAGAAGGCACTGATAAATACGGTCACACTAATAGCGGTAAAGATGTGGCTCCAGTTCGTGAATTGTACGGACCAACAGGTCGTTACCATGCTACTGACTGGCGTATGGGAGCTGTAGCTCGTATCTACGGTAATCCTTATAAGGATGATTCAGTCTTCTTCATGGTTACCAATATGATTAGTGACTTCGGTATCTCTGCATTTACTCACGAAACGACTCACGTAAACGACCGTATGGTTTACTTAGGTGGTTCTAGACACCGTGAAGGAACTGACTTAGAAGCATTCGCACAAGGTATGTTACAATCACCTGCTGAAACAAGTCCAAACGGTGACTTCAAAGCACTAGGATTGAACATGGCCTACGAACGTCCAAATGATGGAAATCAATGGTATAACACTAATCCAAACGATCTGACATCTCGTGAAGAAATCGATCATTACATGAAAGGTTTCAATGATACGCTCATGCTTCTTGACTACCTTGAAGGTGAAGCCGTTATTGATAAACAGGATAAAGCCTTAAATAGTGCTTGGTTCAAGAAAGTCGCTAAGAAATTACGTAATGCTAATACGAAGAACCAATACGATGAGGTTCGTGATTTGAATGCAGAAGAAAAAGAATATAACTTAACTTCTGTTAACGATTTAGTAGATAAGAACTTCATGACCAAACACGGTCCTGGTAATGGTACTTATGACCCAACTGGATTTGGCTCTGCCTATGTAACGGTGCCTATTACTGCAGGTATCTACGGTGGTAATACAAGTGAAGGAGCTCCAGGAGCAATGTCATTCAAACATAACACCTTCCGTATGTGGGGTTACTTTGGATATGAAAAAGGCTTCCTAAATTATGCTTCTAACATGCTGAAAAATGAGTCTAAAAAAGCTGGTCATGCTACTCTAGGTGATGACTTTATCATTAAGAAAGTTTCTGATGGTAAATTTAATACTCTAGAAGATTGGAAGAAAGAATACTTCAAAGAAGTTGTTGATAAAGCGAAAGCAGGATTTAATCCAGTTACAATTGACGGCACTACATACAGTAGTTACGATGACTTGAAGAATGCATTTGCTGAAGCAGTTGAAAAAGATAAAGCAACTCTTAAAAATGGATCAGTTAAATCTGACAATACTGTTGCACTTAAAGAAAAAATCTTCAAGAAACTTCTTCAACAAACAAACAGCTTTAAAACTTCAATCTTTAAATAATCGAAATCTCTCATCTGCTTTGCGGATGAGGGTTTTCTTATTTTATGCTATACTTAAGGTATGCATAGAAAAACAGTGATTGATTTTAGGGCTTTGGGGGAGCGATACATCTTTACCCAGCCTATCAAAGAGTTAAAAACCAGAGATTTAACAGAAGTAACAGACTTGTTGGCACAAGTGGAAATCTACCAAGAGCAGGGCTATTATGTGGTGGGCTATGTCAGCTACGAGGCTGCACCTGCTTTTGAGGAGAAATTAGCAGTTCATAAAGCTCCTCTACTGGCAGAGTACCTGCTATATTTTACAGTTCATGATAGCGTAGAAACATCCCCTATTCCTCTGATTTATGACGAGGTTGATTTGCCTTCTGATTGGCAGGAAGTAACGTCTGCAGCAAACTATGAAAAGGCTATTGCTCAGATTCACTATCATTTGCGGCAGGGAGACACCTACCAGGTCAACTACACCGTCCAACTCAAGCAAGATTTAAGTGCCAATCCTTTTGCCATCTACAATCGCATGGTGGTAGAGCAGGAGGCGGGCTACAATGCCTATGTTGAACATGACGAGATGGCAGTGATTTCCATGAGTCCAGAGCTCTTTTTTGAGCAAAATGACCGCGAGTTGACAACGCGACCAATGAAGGGAACGACTCAGCGTGGCATGACTGACCAAGAAGACTTGGAGCAGGCCAGTTGGTTAGAGCAGGATCCCAAAAATCGCTCTGAAAATATGATGATTGTAGACCTCTTGCGCAATGATATGAACCGTATTTCTGAAGTGGGCAGCGAGTACGTGGAGCGTCTGTGTCAAGTGGAGCAGTATTCCACTGTATGGCAGATGACTTCAACCATCAAGAGTCGGTTGCGAGAGGATGTTGACCTTGTTGAAATCTTCCGCTCTCTCTTTCCTTGTGGTTCCATCACAGGAGCACCGAAAATTGCGACTATGGAGATTATAAAGGACTTGGAACCACATCCGCGTGGAGTATACTGTGGAACGATTGGTCTTTTACTTCCAAATGGACGACGGATTTTTAATGTCGCTATTCGGACCATTCAACTGCACCAAGGGAAAGCCATCTATGGAGTTGGCGGAGGTATTACATGGGATAGCACTTGGGAATCTGAATACCATGAGGTTCATCAAAAGGCAGCAGTTCTCTATCGTAAACAAGCTCGTTTTCAGCTGATTACTACTGGAAAAATCAGCCAGAAGTGCTTGCTGTTTGAGAATCAACATATAGAAAGGCTGAGAAAAGCTAGTCGGTATTTTGCCTTTCCATTTGATTCAGAAAACTTGAAACAAAAGATAGAGGAAGAGTGTCAGGCTTGTGATGATAATCAAGACTACCGTTTGCGAATTAGCCTTAGCAAATCTGGAGAGATAGAAGTCGATCGTCAAGTATTGGAACCTCTCAGTCCAACCTTCTGCCATGTCCAACTCTGTCTTCAGGAATCCAATTTGCAGCAAGCATTTACCTACTTTAAAACAACTCATAGACCGCATTTGAGCCTAGGGGAGCAAGAGATCATTTACCACAATAAGTCTGGAGAACTTCTTGAAACCTCTATCGGAAATTTAGTTCTGAAAATCGATGGGAAACTCTATACACCGCCTATCCGACTGGGAATCTTACCAGGAATTTATCGCCAGTATTTACTAGAAACAGGACAGGTAGAAGAGAAAGTCTTGACCTTGGCAGATTTAACCCAAGCAGAAGCTATTTACGGCTGTAATACAGTGAGAGGCTTGTATGAATTAAGCCTAGAGGAGAACTAGATGAAACTGATATTTTTACACGGGTTAGGGCAGTCCGCAGAGTCTTGGAAAGAAGTTCAGAATCTACTGACAGATTATCCTTCTGAGGCTATCGAGTTATTTCCTTCTGGAGTTAGCAGCTATCAAAAAGCCAAGGAGCGAGTTTATCAGTACCTAGCTCAAGAGACAGAACCTTTTGTTTTGGTTGGATTGTCCTTAGGTGCTGCCCTGGCACTAGAACTTTCCAGTTACGATTTACCAAATCTTCGAGCATTGATTCTATCAGGATGTCCACTTAAATTGTCCGGTAATATCCTATTTTATCTTCAGTTGCTGATTTTTAAACTACTTCCCAAAAGGGTATTTGAAAAACAGGGAGCAGATAAGGCTCTTATGGTTAGAGTTTCCGAAGAATTAAAAACACTTGATTTAAGGGAGATTGCAAAGAATTGTCCCTATCCAACTTTGTTAATTTGTGGTAGTCAGGATAAGCCAAATCTTAGTTCAATGAAAGCTATTCAAGAACTGATGTCAAATTCCCAGTTCCAGATCATCCCTGACGGTCCTCATGTCTTGAATAAGGAAAAACCAAAGGAGTTTGTAGAAAATACCAGAAGTTTCCTTGAATTGCTGAAATAAGTTTGATAAAATAATATTGAAAACGATATCATAATTATGGGAGAAAGAAATGAACAAACGTCTATTTTTAAAAATGAGTCTGGCTACCCTGTCAGCTTTAGCCTTGTTTTCACAACCTGTGTTAGCAGAAGAAAACGTTCATTTTTCTAGTTGTAAGGAAGCTTGGGCGAATGGATACTCGGATATTCACGAGGGAGAACCTGGTTATTCTGCCAAGTTAGACCGTGATCATGATGGTGTGGCTTGCGAATTGAAAAGTGCTCCTAAGGGTGCTTTTAAAGCAAAACAAGCGGCTACAACTCAAACTGATACAAATTCATCCACAGCAAGTGGTTGGGTTAAGCAGGATGGTGCTTGGTATTACTTTGATGGAAATGGAAATCCAGTGAAAAATGCTTGGCAGGGAAGCTATTACCTGAAAGCTGATGGTAAAATGGCACAGAGCGAATGGATTTATGACTCTTCTTATCAAGCTTGGTATTATTTGAAATCAGATGGTTCTTATGCAAAGAATGCATGGCAAGGAGCTTACTACCTTAAATCAAACGGTAAAATGGCACAAGGTGAGTGGGTTTATGACTCTTATTACCAAGCCTGGTATTACTTGAAATCAGATGGTTCATACGCTCGCAATGCATGGCAAGGAAATTACTATTTGAAATCAGATGGCAAAATGGCTAAGAATGAGCGAGTTGATGGCGGACGTTACTACGTAGATGCTTCAGGTCTCTGGAAACCATAAGTTGGAATAAAATCTAGAAAGTTAATGCAAACCTTTGCATAAACGATTAGTTTTTGTTATACTAATACTGTAAGCATTTTCAATTACTAAACAATGAAAAAGGAGAATATGATGAGTCAAAAGATTATTGGGATTGACCTTGGTGGAACTTCTATCAAATTTGCAATCTTAACAACAGCAGGAGAAATCCAAGAAAAATGGTCTATCAAGACCAACATTTTGGATGAGGGAAGTCATATCGTTGATGATATGATTGAGTCTATTCAACATCGTTTGGACTTGCTTGGATTGGCAGCAGCGGACTTCCAAGGTATTGGAATGGGATCACCAGGTGTGGTTGACCGTGAAAAAGGAACAGTTATTGGTGCCTACAACTTGAACTGGAAAACCCTTCAACCAATTAAAGAAAAAATTGAAAAAGCCTTGGGTATTCCATTCTTCATTGATAATGATGCCAATGTAGCGGCTCTTGGTGAGCGTTGGATGGGGGCTGGTGATAACCAACCAGACGTTGTCTTTATGACACTTGGTACAGGTGTTGGTGGTGGTATCGTCGCAGAAGGCAAATTGCTTCACGGTGTTGCTGGTGCAGCAGGTGAGCTTGGCCACATCACTGTTGACTTTGACCAACCAATCGCATGTACCTGTGGTAAGAAAGGCTGTCTTGAGACAGTTGCTTCAGCAACAGGGATTGTCAACTTGACTCGTCGTTATGCCGATGAATACGAAGGCGATGCAGCCTTGAAACGCTTGATTGATAACGGAGAAGAAGTAACTGCTAAGACTGTCTTTGATCTCGCAAAAGAAGGAGACGACCTTGCTTTGATCGTTTACCGTAACTTCTCACGTTACTTGGGAATCGCTTGTGCCAACATCGGTTCAATCCTCAACCCATCAACAATCGTCATCGGTGGTGGTGTGTCAGCTGCAGGAGAATTCCTTCTACAAGGTGTTCAAAAAGTCTATGATGAAAATACCTTCCCACAAGTACGCACATCTACTAAATTAGCTCTTGCAACTTTAGGAAATGACGCTGGGGTTATTGGAGCAGCATCACTTGTATTGCAATAAAATGAAAAAGGAGAAAATTGCTTTCCATAAGCGAGTGATTTTCCTCCTTTCTTTTTTTATGCTATACTAGTTAGGACAATAAATGAGGTGAGAGTAAATGACAAAAGCAGATACGATTTTTAAAGAAAATATTGAACGAATCCTCAAAGACGGTGTCTTTTCTGAACAGGCCCGTCCTAAGTACAAGGATGGGACAGTTGCCAACTCTAAGTACGTAACGGGTGCCTTTGCAGAATATGATTTGGCTAAGGGTGAATTTCCCATTACGACCTTACGCCCTATCGCCATTAAATCCGCCATCAAGGAAGTGCTCTGGATTTATCAAGACCAGTCTAATAGCCTAGAAGTTCTCAACGACAAGTACAATGTTCACTATTGGAATGACTGGGAAGTGGGAGATACAGGAACCATTGGTGAGCGCTATGGTGCTGTTGTTAAGAAACACGATATCATCAATAAGCTTCTCAATCAGTTGGAAGCCAATCCTTGGAATCGACGCAATATCATTTCGCTCTGGGATTACCAAGCTTTCGAAGAAACAGATGGGCTACTCCCATGTGCCTTTCAGACCATGTTTGATGTCCGCCGTGTAGATGGAGAAATCTATCTGGATGCGACCTTGACCCAGCGTTCCAATGATATGCTGGTGGCCCACCACATCAATGCTATGCAGTATGTGGCTCTTCAAATGATGATTGCCAAGCATTTTGGCTGGAAGGTTGGGAAGTTCTTCTACTTTATCAACAACCTCCATATCTATGACAATCAATTTGAACAAGCTCAGGAACTGCTCCGTCGTGAGCCGTCAAACTGTCAACCACGTTTGGTTTTGAATGTGCCAGATAAGACCAATTTCTTTGATATCAAAGTAGAAGATTTTGAGTTGGTGGATTATGACCCTGTCAAGCCGCAGTTGAAGTTTGACCTAGCTATTTAAAAGAATAGAAAAAAGAAGTTGGGATAATGAATCCCAACTTCTTTTGTTTCTTAACGTGATACGCGACGGCGAGCTGCTTTTTTACGGTTTTCTTCGATGAAAGCTGCTTTTTGCTCTTCTGGTTCGATTACTTTCTTTTTAAATGCGTATACTGCACCTGCAAGTGCAGCGACAGTTCCTGCGACACCTGTTACAAGACCTTTAGCGAATCCTTTAGCCATGAGTCTTCCTCCTTTATATTCTCAATCAGCCAGCCTCCTCAAGAGGTCACATTTTTCTGACTGACCTTTTTGTGTTATAATAATAGTAACGAAAAAATGGGAATTTTTCAAGGAAAAAAGATGAAAACAAAAATAATTGTGATTGTTGGACCGACTGCTGTTGGAAAAACAGCCCTAGCCATTGAAGTGGCCAAGCGTTTTAATGGCGAAGTGGTTAGTGGAGATAGCCAGCAAGTCTATCGAGGACTTGATATTGGGACGGCCAAGGCTAGTCCAGAAGAGCAGGCAGCTGTTCCCCATCATTTAATCGATGTTAGAGAGGTAACCGAGTCTTACTCGGCTTTTGATTTTGTTTCAGAAGCTAAGATGGCTATTGAGGATATTCACAGTCGTGGCAAGATAGCCATTATCGCTGGTGGGACTGGACTTTATATCCAGAGTTTGCTAGAAGGTTACCATCTGGGTGGGGAGACACCTCATGAGGAGATTTTGGCCTATCGGGCTAGTTTGGAGCCTTATACGGATGAGGAATTAGCTCATCTTGTGGCGCAAGCAGGTCTTGAAATTCCCCAGTTTAATCGTCGTCGTGCTATGCGTGCCTTGGAAATTGCCCATTTTGGTCAGGATTTGGAAAATCAAGAGACCTTGTATGAACCATTGATTATCTGCTTGGATGATGAACGCAGTCAATTATATGAACGTATCAATCACCGCGTGGACTTGATGTTTGAGACTGGGCTTTTGGATGAGGCCAAGTGGCTCTTTGACCATTACCCTGATGTGCAGGCTGCTAAAGGGATTGGCTACAAGGAACTCTTTCCTTATTTCCGTGTAGAGCAGACCTTGGAAGAAGCCAGTGAGAGTCTCAAACAGGCTACCCGTCGTTTTGCCAAGCGTCAGCTAACTTGGTTCCGTAATCGCATGCAGGTCACCTTTTATCAGATTGGAGAGTCTGGTGTACAAGACCGCATTTTAAGCCAGATAGAGGAGTTTTTAGATGATTGATACGGAGAAAAAAGAGGAGCGAGTCCTGCTCATTGGTGTGGAATTGCAGGGCATGGATAATTTTGACCTCTCTATGGAAGAATTGGCCAGTTTAGCGAAAACGGCAGGGGCAGTAGTAGTGGATAGCTACAGGCAAAAACGTGAAAAGTATGACTCCAAGACCTTTGTTGGCTCTGGTAAGTTGGAAGAAATTGCGCTCATGGTGGATGCAGAAGAAATTACCACTGTCATCGTCAACAACCGTTTGACACCAAGGCAAAATGTTAATCTAGAGGAAGTTCTG
Organism: uncultured Streptococcus sp.; assembly: GCA_963522395.1. Taxonomy (GTDB): domain Bacteria; phylum Bacillota; class Bacilli; order Lactobacillales; family Streptococcaceae; genus Streptococcus. Next base: position 8,343 of record CAUQZY010000020.1, on the reverse strand, counting down.
GGGGTTAAGGTCATTGACCGTATGCAGTTGATTTTGGATATCTTTGCCATGCGAGCTCGAAGCCATGAAGGGAAGCTCCAAGTCCACCTAGCCCAGCTCAAATATCTCTTGCCCCGCTTGGTTGGTCAGGGAATTATGCTCAGCCGTCAGGCAGGGGGAATTGGTTCCCGTGGACCTGGTGAAAGCCAGCTGGAGCTGAACCGTCGTAGCGTTCGCAATCAAATCACGGATATCGAGCGCCAGCTCAAGGTGGTTGAGAAAAATCGGGCGACTGTCAGAGAAAAACGTCTGGAGTCTAGCACCTTTAAGATTGGTTTGATTGGTTATACCAATGCTGGGAAATCAACTATCATGAACACCTTGACCAGTAAGACTCAGTACGAGGCAGACGAGCTCTTTGCGACTCTGGATGCGACAACTAAGAGTATTCATCTAGGAGGCAATCTCCAAGTAACTTTGACAGATACCGTGGGCTTTATCCAGGATTTGCCGACAGAGTTGGTGTCCAGTTTCAAGTCAACCTTGGAAGAAAGCAAGCATGTGGATCTTCTGGTTCATGTTATCGATGCCAGCAATCCTTACCATGAGGAGCATGAAAAAACAGTCCTGTCCATCATGAAAGACTTGGACATGGAAGATATTCCTCGCCTGACCCTGTATAATAAAGCGGATTTGGTGGAGGATTTCACGCCTACCCAAACGCCTTATGCCCTCATTTCTGCCAAGTCTGAGGATAGTCGTGAGAATTTGCAGGCTCTATTTTTAGAGAAAATCAAGGATATTTTTGAATCTTTTACCCTGCGCGTGCCTTTTTCTAAGTCCTACAAGATTCATGATTTAGAAAGTGTTGCGATTCTGGAAGAACGTGATTATCAGGAGGACGGCGAAGTGATTACAGGCTACATTTCCGAGAAAAATAAATGGAGGTTAGAAGAATTTTATGACTGATATCAAAACCTTAGCTCTAAAATATGGGGGCTATACAAGTCTGGATAAGGTCTATCTGGACCAACTTCTAGCTGGTAAAACAGAGCAAGAGCAGTTGGCACTGATCACTCCTCCACCTAGCGTGGTCAATGCTTACTTTGCAGAACTCTACCAGAAAAAGAGCCCAGAGGCTGCGACCGATTATTTTGCGGAAGTCAGTCAGGAACTGAATCTCTACAATGTTGAGCCAAGTTTCACTCTCGAAAACAAACCTTTTATTCGCCTTAATCTGTCTGGTAAATCCTTTGGTTTTTGCTATGAGAGTGAGGATTTGGGTCGGATTTTCTCTGAAAATGAGGAGAAGATTTCAGATGACTTGCTCTTTGAAATTGCGCAAATTTTCCCCCATCAGCTAGTCTTTGAGGAGTCTGGCAAGATTTATATGAAGGCTGTCGGGGACGAGGAAGTTGTGAGCGTGGAAAATCTTACAGCTTTGACTGATTTGGAAATCTTAGCAGATGGTCGCAAACGTCTCAAAGGCTACAGCCAAGAGGATTTATTGCAGGAAGCTGCTGCTTTTTCTGGCAAGCGCTATTTCCGATCGGAAAACCGCACAGCCATGTTATATATTGATTAATTAGAAAGTATCGAATGGATATTCAATTTTTAGGAACGGGGGCTGGCCAGCCCTCTAAAGCCCGCAACGTTTCAAGTCTCGCCCTGAAACTCTTGGACGAGATTAACGAAGTTTGGCTCTTTGACTGTGGAGAAGGTACGCAGAATCGCATTCTGGAAACCACAATTCGACCACGTAAGGTCAGCAAAATCTTTATCACTCACCTGCATGGAGACCACATTTTTGGCTTGCCAGGTTTCCTTTCTAGTCGTGCCTTTCAGGCCAATGAAGAGCAGACAGATTTGGAAATCTATGGACCGCAAGGAATCAAGTCATTTGTCTTAACCAGCCTTCGTGTGTCAGGTTCGCGCCTGCCTTACCGTATTCATTTTCATGAGTTTGACCAAGATTCTTTAGGAAAAATCCTTGAGACCGATAAATTCACGGTGTATGTAGAGGAGCTGGATCATACTATTTTCTGTGTTGGCTATCGTGTCATGCAAAAGGACTTGGAAGGAACGCTGGATGCTGAAAAACTCAAGGCTGCTGGTGTCCCATTTGGCCCACTTTTTGGGAAAATCAAAAACGGCCAGGATGTTGTTTTGGAAGACGGTACTGAAATCAAGGCGGCAGACTATATCTCAGCTCCACGTCCAGGTAAAATTATCACTATTCTGGGTGACACCCGCAAAACCAATGCTAGTGTGCGTCTAGCTGTTAATGCTGATGTCCTAGTTCATGAGTCCACTTATGGAAAGGGCGATGAAAAAATTGCTCGCAATCATGGTCACTCTACTAACATGCAGGCAGCGCAGGTTGCAGTAGAAGCAGGTGCCAAACGCCTCTTGCTCAACCATATCAGTGCTCGTTTCCTCTCAAAAGATATTAGTAAGCTCAAAAAAGACGCTGCTAGTGTTTTTGAAAATGTCCATGTGGTCAAAGACTTGGAAGAAGTGGAAATCTAAAAGATTGAGAAAGGAACAGTATGTCTACTATTCTCATTACCGGAGCTAGCGGTGGCCTAGCTCAAGAAATGGTCAAACTCTTGCAAAATGACCAACTCATCTTGCTTGGTCGAGATAAGGAAAAATTAGCCCAACTCTACGGAAATCATCCCCATGCAGAATTGATTGAAATCGATATTACCGATGATTCAGCTTTAGAAACTCTGGTAGCAGACCTCTATCTCCGTTATGGCAAGATTGATGTCTTGATAAACAACGCTGGTTACGGGATTTTTGAGGAATTTGACCAGATTTCTGACCAAGATATTCATCAGATGTTTGAGGTCAATACCTTTGCCCTGATGAATCTGTCTCGTCGCCTTGCTGCTCGTATGAAAGAAAGCCGAAAAGGCCATATCATCAATATCGTCAGCATGGCAGGTTTGATCGCTACTGGCAAGTCCAGCCTTTACTCAGCGACCAAGTTTGCGGCCATTGGGTTTTCAAATGCTCTGCGTCTCGAACTCATGTCCTACGGTGTTTATGTGACGACGGTCAATCCAGGACCAATCCGTACAGGATTTTTTGACCAGGCTGACCCAGATGGCACCTATCTCAAGTCGGTTGAACGCTTCCTGCTAGAAGCAGATGCAGTGGCTAAAAAGATTGTCAAGATTATAGGAAAAAATAAACGAGAACTCAATCTACCGATGTTGTTGAACCTAGCCCATAAGTTTTATACCCTCTTTCCTAAGTTAGCTGATAAGTTGGCAGGGGAAACTTTTAATTATAAGTAAAAAGAACCAATGTGCAGGTTGTTGCTAGCCTACATATTGGTTCTTATCATTTCTCAACTATCAAACTGGACTTCTTCTAGGAGATAGTCGATAAAGCGTTCGCCCATCTTAGACAGGCTGGTTTTTTCATGCTGGATATAGACCAGCTCAATTGGGTCATCAATATCCAGTGGGATAGAAACGATATTGTCTCCGTTGAGGTTGCTGTTCAAAATCCCTGTCGCAATGGTATAACCATCCAAACCAATCAAGAGATTAAAGAGGGTGGCACGGTCACTAACCACAATGGATTTCTTGTGGTGCTCTTGAGAAAGAATCTCTTCTGAAAAGTAGAAGGAGTTGTGAGTTCCTTGGTCATAGCTGAGGTAAGGGAAATTCTCCAAATCAGACAGTTTGACCTTGTCTTTTTTTGCTAGAGGATTGGTCTTGCTGACAAAGATATGCGGTTGCGCTGTGAAAAGATGATGAGCCAAGAGGTGATTATCATCAAGCATTTTGGTCAGTACGTCACGGTTGTAGCTGTTCAAAAAGAGGACACCGACCTCACTACGGAAGTTCTTGACGTCGTCGATAATCTCCCAAGTCCGCGTTTCACGAAGGAAGAGCTCGTATTTTTCCATATCGCTTTTCTTGAGCAGAGATACGAAAGCATTGACCACAAAGGCATAGTGCTGGGAGGAAACGCTAAAGAGTTCGCGGTGGGCGACAGGATTTTTATAACGTTCCTCCAGAAGTTGGGTCTGCTCGACAACCTGACGGGCATAAGAGAGAAACTCCATCCCATCACGGGTCAAGGTGATACCCTTGGGATTGCGGATAAAGATTTCAATGCCCATTTCATTTTCCAAATCTCTCACAGCGTTGGAAAGACTAGGTTGGGTGATAAAGAGTTGCTTGGCTGCCTCATTCATAGAGCCAGTTTCGACGATTTTGATAATATAATGTAATTGTTGAATTCTCATGTTTTTATTGTACCACACTTGCGTCAGAATCGCCAAAGAAGATAGGAAAATCAGGGGCATTGTGTGAGTCTCTTCTTGAAAAAAACACAAAATTTTGCTAGAATGAGTCTTATGAAAACATTCTATGATGTGCAGCAATTCCTCAAACGATTTGGTATTATTGTTTACATGGGAAAACGCTTATATGATATTGAACTGATGAAGTTGGAACTCTCACGGATTTACGATGCAGGGTTGATGGACAAATTAGACTATCTAGAAGCAGAAGCGGTTCTTCGCAGAGAGCACAAGGTAGAATTGGATTATATTGAGAAAAATGGAGAAAAGAACTAATGGTTACTTGGATTTTGTGGGCACTTATACTAGCAATGTTGGCGTGGATGGGCTTTAACTATCTTCGTATTCGCCGTGCGGCTAAAATCGTAGACAATGAGGAGTTTGAAGTCTTGATTCGTACAGGTCAATTGATTGATTTGCGCGACCCAGCAGAATTCCACAGAAAACATATCCTTGGGGCCCGCAATATTCCTTCAAGTCAGTTGAAAACTAGTCTTGCAGCCCTTCGTAAGGATAAACCTGTCCTTCTTTACGAAAACCAACGTGCGCAACGTGTCACAAATGCAGCCCTTTACTTGAAAAAACAAGGTTTTTCTGAGATTTATATCCTTTCTTATGGTTTGGATTCTTGGAAAGGGAAAGTCAAAGTTGAGAAATAAGAAAACGAGCTTGGATATTTTCCGAGCTCATTTTTTAACCACTTTTTCTGAGAAAGTCACGAATGCTTGCTAATTCATCCGAGTTTAGGGGGCGATAGTCCCCCTCTTGAAGATTCTCATCCAAACTCCAAGGCCCAAAATGAGTACGTTTAAGGGAGGTCACCTTGACACCAACTGACAGGAACATTTTCTTGACTTGATGAAATTTTCCTTCTGAAATGGTGATAGAGGCTTGGCTGAAAGAAGGACTTGCAGCTAGAATCTCTAGCCTTGCTGGTTTACAGACAGTACCATCTAAAAAGACAATTCCTTTTTGAAAGGCTTGGATATGGTCAGGTGTCAGGAGGCCATTCACCTCAACTTGGTAAGTCTTATCGACATGATACTGAGGATGGAGGAGTTGAAAGCCCAAAGGGCCGTTATCGGTCAAGAGGAGGAGCCCAGTAGTATCGCGGTCCAATCGGCCAACGGCATAGAGCTTGTCAGACTGGATGTCAGCTGGAAGGAGATCCATAACGGTTGGGAGTTCCTTGTCTTTATTGGCTGTCACGACACCAGCAGGTTTATGAAGCATGAGGTAGGTGTGCTCATAACCTTGAATGATTCGGCCCTGAAAAAGGAGTTCTTGCAGTCCTGTATCGATATTTTGGGCTAGGGAGCGGGCTGGACAACTATCGACGAGAATGTCCCTTTTGAGAAGCGCTTGTTTCATGGACTTTCGGCTGATTTTTTCTTGGGCTAATAAATTATCTAAACGCATACTGTGCCTATCTTATCATAAGTCGCTTGCTTTGAAAAGGCTTGACGTGAAAAGAAAAGCAGAGTGAAAACATTTACACTTGCTTGAGTTATGTTATTTACTTGAAATTATGGTATAATCGTTCAGTTAGAAAATAAATTTTGAATATTATAGAGGAAATCATGACAAAATTAAGAGAAGATATCCGTAACATTGCGATTATCGCCCACGTTGACCACGGTAAAACAACCCTCGTTGACGAATTATTGAAACAATCAGAAACGCTTGATGCACGTACTGAATTGGCTGAGCGTGCTATGGACTCAAACGATATCGAAAAAGAGCGTGGAATTACCATCCTTGCTAAAAATACAGCCGTTGCCTACAACGGAACTCGTATCAACATCATGGATACACCAGGACACGCGGACTTCGGTGGAGAAGTTGAGCGTATCATGAAAATGGTTGACGGTGTTGTCTTGGTCGTAGATGCCTACGAAGGAACCATGCCACAGACTCGTTTCGTATTGAAAAAAGCCTTGGAACAAGACCTTGTCCCAATCGTGGTTGTTAACAAAATCGACAAACCATCAGCTCGTCCAGCAGAAGTAGTGGACGAAGTCTTGGAACTTTTCATCGAGCTTGGTGCAGATGACGACCAGCTTGATTTCCCAGTGGTGTATGCTTCAGCGATCAACGGAACTTCTTCATTGTCAGATGATCCAGCTGACCAAGAAGCGACTATGGCACCAATCTTTGACACAATTATCGACCATATCCCAGCTCCAGTAGATAACTCAGATGAGCCTTTGCAGTTCCAAGTATCACTTTTGGACTACAATGACTTCGTTGGACGTATCGGTATCGGTCGTGTCTTCCGTGGTACTGTTAAGGTTGGGGATCAAGTTACCCTTTCTAAACTTGACGGCACAACTAAAAACTTCCGTGTTACAAAACTCTTCGGTTTCTTTGGTTTGGAACGTCGTGAAATCCAAGAAGCTAAAGCTGGTGACTTGATTGCCGTTTCAGGTATGGAAGACATCTTTGTCGGTGAAACCATTACTCCGACAGACGCAATTGAAGCTCTTCCAATCCTACACATCGATGAGCCAACTCTTCAAATGACTTTCTTGGTCAACAACTCACCATTTGCTGGTAAAGAAGGTAAATGGGTAACTTCTCGTAAGGTGGAAGAACGTTTGCAGGCAGAATTGCAAACAGACGTTTCCCTTCGTGTTGACCCAACTGATTCACCAGATAAATGGACTGTTTCAGGACGTGGAGAATTGCACTTGTCAATCCTTATCGAAACAATGCGTCGTGAGGGATATGAACTTCAAGTATCTCGTCCAGAAGTTATCGTAAAAGAAATCGACGGTGTTAAATGTGAGCCATTTGAACGTGTTCAAATCGACACTCCAGAAGAATACCAAGGATCTGTTATCCAAAGCCTTTCTGAACGTAAGGGTGAAATGTTGGATATGATTTCAACTGGTAATGGTCAAACTCGTTTGGTCTTCCTTGTTCCAGCGCGTGGTTTGATTGGATACTCAACTGAGTTCTTGTCAATGACTCGTGGTTACGGTATCATGAACCATACCTTCGACCAATACTTGCCATTGATTCCAGGTGAAATTGGTGGACGTCACCGTGGTGCCCTTGTTTCTATCGATGCTGGTAAGGCTACAACCTATTCAATCATGTCTATCGAAGAACGTGGTACGATCTTTGTCAACCCAGGTACTGAGGTTTATGAAGGAATGATCATCGGTGAAAACTCTCGTGAAAATGACTTGACAGTTAACATCACTAAGGCCAAACAAATGACCAACGTTCGTTCAGCTACTAAGGACCAAACAGCTGTTATCAAGACACCTCGTATCTTGACACTTGAAGAGTCTCTTGAGTTCTTGAACGACGATGAGTACATGGAAGTAACGCCTGAGTCTATCCGTTTGCGTAAACAAATCCTTAACAAGGCAGAGCGTGAGAAAGCTAACAAGAAGAAAAAATCAGCTGAATAAGAGCTAGAAAGAGATAAAGATGGTTTATTTAATCATAGGAATCCTCTTATTACTACTCTATGTATTTGCGACACCACAAAGCATTAAAGGGACAGTCAATATCGTCCTTGTCGTCTTTGTTTTCGTAGCACTTTTGATTTTGCTGATGCTGTCTGTCCTGCAAATCTTTCAGCTACCGACAGAATTCTTTATCGCAATCGCCATGCTCTTCCTAGCATACTTTAGCTTGCGAGATATTACCCTCATGTCGGTCCATAAAAGTAAAAGAAGATAAAAGAGAGTTTCGGCTCTCTTTTTTTGTAGAAATTTTACAATAGTTTGAATTGCTTTTTAGTCAATATCATCTCTTTTGCTTGGATAATATGAATGGGAAAAACTGGAATAAAAATCCTTACTGACATCTATTTCTAAGGAAGCTTTAAAATTCTATTACTAATGATATCTTAGTAAAATATGTTGATAGATTATATAGAAAGTGATATACTTAAGTTATAAGAAATCGTTTTCAAAATGAGGAAGGATTAAATTTGTTGTCTTGGTGCTTAGGGTGTGATGGATTAAATTAGGAAAATAATTCTAAGAATTTATAAAAGATAAAATCTTTGTTCTATAGGGTTA